>JBDIAM010000010.1:0-27706 GCA_039812445.1 Piscicoccus intestinalis
CCGACTCGCGCAAGGCCGTCTCATCGACGTCTGCGCAGGTCAGCCCGTCGGCCGGCCCGACGAGCGGCTCGCCGGGCGAGGACAGTTCGTCAGAACGGCATGCTCTCCTCGGCTGAGGGTGGCGCCAGCAGGATGCCGTCGACCCGCCCGGCCCGGTTGATCGACACATGCCCGACCATCTCCCCGGCCTCGTGGCGCAGCAGCACCCGGGCGACCAGCGGCCCGGTCGTCTCGCCGTCCGGGAGCCGGTCGCCGTCGCGGTCACGGGACTCGTGCCCGGTGAACCCCTCCAACTGCCCGACCGAGGCGAGCACGTCGCGCCACACCCCCATGAGGCGCGGCCGGGTCAGTTCGCGGGAGCACGCGTGGGTCATGAGGTCGCGCAGAGGCTCGTAGTCGCCGCCGGCGAGGTGCCGGAACACCGACTCCGCGACCCGGGCGGGGTCGACGACCGGGCCCGTCGTGAGGGCGACCCCGGTGTCTGGGTCGATCGGCTTGCCGAAGCGCTTGAACGCCGCCTGGCGGCTGACGCCGAGCACGTGCCCGATCTGCTGCCAGGTCAGGCCGTCGGCGCGAGCGGCGAGCACTACCCGCGCCAGGTGCTGCTCGGCCTCCTGCACCCCGGCCGCGGCCGCCTCGATCGACCCCAGATGCCCTTGGGCACCGGGACTCGGACCCTCCACCGAGTTCTCTGTGGGGCCCTCCGCCGGGTTCTCTGCTGGGCTCCCGGCCGGGTCGCGGGCTGCTCCCTCCGCACCCTCAGGGGGCGTCGGCGTCGGTGGTGTCACGGGCGACATTCTCGCGCGGCCACAGCGCGCCGACGAACATCGCGGCGACGATGCCGAAGATCGCGGCGACGCCGGGGCTGTCGAGGAATGACCTTCCCAGCACCGCGGTCATCGCGCCCGCGATCACCAGCTGCCACTGCTTGCGCCGACGCAGCTCGGCGGCCCCGACGTCGTCGCGACCGAAGTGCGCGGGCGCGCACATCGCGCCGACCACCGTCGCGAGAGCCGCGATGACCCCCACGAGCAGGCGCTGCCACCATGGCCCCGACTCGCCCAGGGCGATCACGGCGGACGTCAGTACGAAGACGGCGAGGGTTACGGACCACGGGATGCGATGCATGCCTCCACGCTGACCCATCCATCTGCGTGTTGTCAACTAGTAGATGACAGCGCGCATGCATCGGGCCGCTGGTTGGGCGATTGCTGGGCCACTCGCCGGGCCGATCGCCGGGCCGATCCAGGGCCGATCCAGGGTCTATCCCCAGGCCGATCCCCGGGCCGTGACGGGGCTGGCTAGCGTGGGGTGGATGGACGTGACAGCGCGGGCCCGCCGGTGGGCGGACCACGACCCCGACCCTGCCGACCGCGACACCGTCCGCGGCTGGCTCGAGGCGGCGGATCGCGGTGACGAGCAGGCGCACCGGAGGCTGAGCGCGGCCTTCGCCGGACCGCTGGAGTTCGGCACCGCGGGCCTGCGCGGGCCGATCGGCCCCGGCGAGTCGGCGATGAACCGCGCCGTGGTCATCCGCACGACGGCCGGGCTCGTCGCGCACCTGGCCCCCCGCACCGACGGTCGGCCGCGGGTGGTGATCGGATACGACGCCCGGCACGGGTCGAGCGCCTTCGCCCGCGACGCGGCCGAGGTGGTGGCCGGGGCCGGCGGCCAGGCGCTGCTGCTGCCCGGGCCGCTGCCGACCCCGGTGCTCGCGTTCGCGGTGCGCGCACTGGACGCCGACGCGGGCGTCATGATCACCGCCTCCCACAACCCGGCGCGCGACAACGGCTACAAGGTCTACCTCGGCGGCCGCGCCGTGGGAGCCGTCGACAGCGCTGACGGCACCGACAGCGCCGGCGGCACCGACAGGGTCGACAGGGCCGACAGCACCGATGACCCCGGCAGGGGCGTGCAGATCGTGCCGCCGGCCGACGCGCAGATCGCCGCCGCGATCGAGGCCGCGCCAGCGGCCGACGAGGTGCCGCGCGGTACCGACGGGCTGCGCCAGCTGGGTGACGACATCATCGCCGACTACCTGCGGCGGGCGGCCACGTTGACCACGCCACCGCCTCGCGGGTTGCGTCGGCCGGTGCGGGTGGTGCTCACTCCGCTGCACGGCGTCGGCGGATTCGTGGCCCACGAGGCCCTGGCGGCAACGGGATTCGTCGAGGTGCACCTCGTTTCGCAGCAGGCCGCACCCGACCCGGACTTTCCGACCGTCACCTTTCCCAACCCGGAGGAGCCCGGCGCGCTGGCACTCGCCCTGACGCGGGCCCGCGAGGTCGGCGCCGACCTTGTCATCGCGCTCGACCCCGACGCGGACCGATGCAGTGTCGCGGTGCCCGCCGACGTCGAGGGCGGCTGGCAGCAGCTCTCCGGCGACGAGCTCGGCGCGCTCCTCGGCGACGACGCGGCCCGCCGCGTCGTCGAGGCAACCGGCTCGACCACCTCGGCCGGCTCGACCAGCCCGGCCGGTGTGGCCGGCTCGGTCGGGCCCGATGCCGGTGGCGCCGTGCTCGCCTCCTCGATCGTGTCGAGCCGGCTGCTCGGGGCGATCGCGGAGCACCACGGCCTGCGGCACGTCACGACCCTCACCGGCTTCAAGTGGATCGCCCGCGTGCCCGGGCTGGTCTTCGGCTACGAGGAGGCCATCGGCTACTGCACCGACCCGGCCGCGGTGCGCGACAAAGACGGCATCACGACCGCCCTGCGCGTCGTCGACCTCGCGGCCCGGCTGGCCGTCGACGGCCGCGGCCTGCTCGACGCCCTCGACGACCTGGCTCGGCGGCACGGCCTGTACGCCACGGCGCCCATGACGTTCCGCGTCGACCGGCTCGAGGAGATCGGCGCCGCGATGACCCGGCTGCGCGCGCAGCCGCCGCGCACCCTCGGCGGCTCGCCGGTCGAGACGGTCGTCGACCTCGCCGACGGCGTCCCCGACCTCGGCCTGCCGCCGACCGACGGGCTGCTGCTCACCAGCGGCGCGGGCGACCGGGTCGTCGTCCGCCCTTCGGGCACCGAGCCGAAGCTGAAGTGCTACCTGGAGGCGGTGCTGGCCTGCCCGCCGCGGGGTCCGGTGCCGCACGAGGAGGCGGGTGACCGGCTCCGGCTGCTCGCGGCGGATGTCACCGCGGCGATCGGTCTGGCCCCGGGCGAGTAGGCCGCCGGCGGTTCGCACGCTGGACGGCGCGCAAATACGGTTGCCCCGATTCCGTACGCTGGCGGGTATGCGCGTTGCAGTCTTCGGAGCCACAGGTCAGGTCGGATCGGTCATGCGGTCCCTGCTCGCCGAGCGGAGCTTTCCGGTCGACGACATTCGATTCTTCGCCTCGGAGCGCTCGGCCGGCACGAAGCTGCCGTGGGCCGACGGCGAGGTGACCGTCGAGGACTCCGAGAAGTCCGACTTCTCCGGCATCGACATCGCGCTGTTCTCCAACGGCGCGACGGCGAGCAAGAAGTACGCCCCGCAGGTCGCGGCGGCCGGGGCCACGGTCGTCGACAACTCCAGCGGCTGGCGCAAGGACCCGCAGGTGCCGCTCGTCGTCAGCGAGGTCAACCCCGACGACCTCGACGACATCCCCAAGGGCATCGTCGCCAACCCCAACTGCACGACGATGGCCGCGATGCCGGTGCTCAAGCCGCTGCACGAGGAGGCGGGACTCGTCTCGCTCCGGGTGGCCAGCTATCAGGCCGTGTCCGGCTCCGGCGGAAAGGGCGTGCGCGAGCTGGACTCCCAGCTGCGAGCGGGGTACGCGTCGGGCGACCCGATGGGGCTGGCGCTCGCGGGTGACGCGGTGACGCTGCCCGAGCCGACGGTCTACCAGGTGCCGGTGGGCTTCAGCGTCGTGCCGATCGCCGGGTCGCTCGTCGACGACGGCACCGGTGAGACCGACGAGGAGCAGAAGCTGCGCAACGAGTCACGCAAGATCCTGCACATCCCGGACCTGCGGGTCGCGGGCACCTGCGTGCGGGTGCCGGTGTTCACGGGGCACAGCCTCGCGATCCACGCGGAGTTCGACCGCGAGATCAGCCCGGAGCGCGCGCTGGAGCTGCTGGGCTCGGCCAAGGGCGTGCAGGTCGTCGACGTGCCGAACCCGCTGCAGGCCGCCGGTGCGGACGACGTGTTCGTCGGCCGGGTGCGCGCCGACCAGGCGGCCCCGCAGGGCAAGGGCATCGCGCTGTTCGTCGTCGGCGACAACCTGCGCAAGGGCGCCGCCCTCAACGCGGTCCAGGTCGCCGAAGAGCTCCTCACCCGCCGCTGACCCCACCCCCCACCTCCCACCCACCCCCACTTCCCTGAAAACTGCGTGTCGTGGTGAGAACTGCTGTCCGTGCCGCAGTTTCGACCGCGACACGCAGTTTTCAGTTGGTGCGAAGGGTGAGTCGGTGAGCCCGCTGCAGCCCGCCCGCGAGGTGCGCGCGGTGTACGACCGGGTGGCCGACGACTACGCCGACGCCTTCACGTCGACCGAGCCCGAACAGGCCGTCGACCTGGCCATGATCGACCACTTCGCACGGCTGCTCGCGGCAGCGGTCGCGGGCGGCGGCCGAACCGGTGGCACGGGCTCCGGGAGTTCACGCGCCGGCCCGCGGGTGCTCGACGCGGGGTGCGGCGCCGGGCGGTTGTTGCCCTACCTGTCGGACCGAGGCTGTGTCGTCACCGGGGTCGACCTCTCGCCGGGGATGATCGGGCGGGCGCGGCGCGACCACCCGCGCTTCCCGACGGCCGTTGCGTCGCTGACGCACCTGCCGTTCCCCGACGGGGTCTTCGACGGCGTGCTGAGCTGGTATTCGACGATCCACCTGTCCGACGCCGATCTGCGCCTCGCGCTGGCCGAAGCTGGTCGGGTGCTGCGGCCGACGGGCCTGATGCTGGTGGCGTTCCAGGGCGGAGCCGGTGTGCGCGACATCGCGCAGGGCATGCGCGACCTTGGGCACGACGTCGTGCTGCAGCGCGCCCACCGCAGTGCGGACAATGTTGAGAAGGCCTTGGCCCAGAACGGCTTTCGTCTGTGTGCTCGGCTCGAGCGCGATCCGGTGCCCCCGGAGGGGGACCCCCAGATCGTGCTCCTCGCCACCGCCCCTGAGAACTGCGGGTCACGGTGAGAACTGCGGTCCGTGCTGCAGTTCTCACCACGACCCGCAGTTCTCAGGTGCGTTCGAAGGGACGTTCGAAGGGACGTTCGAAGGGGCGTTGACAGAGACGTTGACAGAGACGTTGGCGGGGACGATCCGGCGATCTGGTCAGCGGGGGTCGGTGGCGAGGAGACCGTAGACGAGGGTGTCGGTCCACTCGCCCTTGCTCCACCAGTTCTGGCGAAGATGCGCCTCGCGGGTCAACCCGAGGCGCTCGCACAGCCGCGCGGAGGCGTCGTTGCGGGCGTCCATCTGCGCCTCGATCCGGTGCAGTCCGTCGGCGAAGGCCGCGTCGATGACCGCGGCCGCCGCCTCCGCGGCCAATCCCTGACCGGCGCTGGCAGGAGCGAGCACCCAGCCGATCTCGGCCAGGCGTTCGGACTCGCCGGTCAGCCACAGCGCGACATCGCCGACCACGCGCCCGTCGCGCTCGACGACGAGCGCCACGGCGCGGGCGGGCGACCCGAGCCCCCGCCGTTCCACCCGCTTGTCGAGGTGCTCCCGGGCGTCGTCGCGGGTCCAGGGTTCGTGCAGCAGGTACCGGGCGACCCCCGGGTCGGCGTAGATCGCGAGCAGCGGCTCGAAGTCGTCCGGCCGGTGCAGCCGGAGCCGGAGCCGGTCGGTGGTCAGCGGCAGCTCGATCGGCATGTCCCTCCTGTGCGGGTTGCGGTCAACCGTCAGCGCGGCATCGAACCTCTCTCACGCTCCTTCGGCCGTCGGTGAGAACTGCGTGTCGCGGTGAGGACTGCGACACGGACAGCAGTTCTCACCGTGGAGCGCAGTTCTCACGGTCGTTGAGGCCGTCCAACACGGCGCGGGTGGCGGACAGGCCTAGCCGGGTGGCGCCGGCCTCGATCATCGCGACCGCGGCCTGGGCGGTGCGGATGCCGCCCGAGGCCTTGATGCCGAGCCGGCCGCCGACGGTGCGCGCCATGAGCTCGACCGCCTCCACCGAGGCTCCACCCGCCGGGTGGAAGCCGGTCGACGTCTTGACGAAGTCGGCGCCGGCGCGCTCGGAGGCCTCGCAGCAGGCGACGATCTGCTCGTCGGTCAGCGCGGCCGACTCGATGATGACCTTGAGCACGACCGGAGCCGGGCACGCCGCCCGCACCGCCGCGATGTCGGCCTCGACGCCCGCGATGTCGCCGGTCATGACGAGCCCGAGATCGACGACCATGTCGACCTCGTCGGCGCCGTCGCGCACCGAGCGGGCCGCCTCGGCGGCCTTCACCTCGCTGTGGTGGGCGCCGGAGGGAAACCCGCAGACCGTCGCGACGCGCACCGACTTCGGCGTCGACACCGGCAGCAGACTCGGCGAGACGCAGATCGAGTACGCGCCCAACTCGGCGGCCTCGGCCGCCAACTCCGCGACCTGCTGCGGCGTCGACTCCGGCTTGAGCAGCGTGTGGTCGACGAGCGCGGCGACCTGTTCACGGGAGAGGCTCATGGCTCCCTACCCTCGCACGCCGTCGCATGCCCTCGCATCCATGGCGCCTCGCGCCCTCCTGCGCCCTCCTGCGCCCTCCCGCGCGCTCTCACGCACGCCGTGTCGTGTTCTCGCGCCCTCGCGCGGGAGGCGGGCGCTACTCCATGTCCTCCAACTGCCGCCCGGCCGTCTCCGGCACGAACTTCAGCACGAAGAAGAAGGAGGCGAGGGCGGCGAGGGTGTAGAAGCCGTAGGCGAACCACAGGCCGAACTCGGCCATCGTCGGGAACGTGGTGGAGATCGCGAAGTTCGCGAGCCACTGCGCGCCCGCCGCGATACCGAGGGCGGTGGAGCGGATGCGGTTGTTGAACATCTCGCCGAGCAGCACCCACACCCCAGGGCCCCACGACATGCCGAAGAAGACGACGAACGCGTTGGCGGCGAAGAGCGCCACGATGCCCTCGCCCTGCCCGAGCTGCGGCGAGCCGGCGACGATCGGGGCCTGACTGAAGATCCACGCCATCGTGCCGAGGCTGAGGATCATGCCCGCGGAGCCCGTGAGCAGCAGCTTGCGGCGCCCGATCTTGTCGATGAGCGCGATGGCGACGAGGGTGACGATGATGTTGGTCACCGACGTGATGACGGTCTGGGTCAGCGCGTCTTCCTCGGTGAATCCGACGGCCTGCCACAGCGTGGCCGAGTAGTAGAAGATCACGTTGATGCCGACGAACTGCTGGAAGACCGACAGGGCGATACCGATCCACACGATCGGCAGCACCTTGCCGGAGGCGCCGCGCAGGTCGGACAGCGAGGCCTTGGCCTCGCGCCGCACGGTGCGGCGGATCTCGGCGATGCGCTCGTCGATGCCGTCGATGAGCACCTTCGAGAGCACCTCGCGGGCGGTGTGATGCTCACCCTTGGCGACCAGGTAGCGCGGCGACTCCGGAATGGTCAGCGCGAGCGCGCCGTAGATGATGGCCGGGATGACCTCGGTCATGAACATCCAGCGCCACGCCGGGAGCCCGAACCAGAACTCCTCGCCGCCCCCGCCCGCGGCGGCGGCGATCGCGAAGTCCGAGAGCAGGGCGACGAAGATGCCGGTGACGATCGCGAGTTGCTGCAGGGAGCCGAGTCGCCCGCGGATCGACGCCGGGCTGATCTCGGCGATGTAGGCGGGGGCGATGACCGAGGCCGCGCCGACGCCGATGCCGCCGACCGCGCGCCACAGGATCATGTCCCACGGCCCGAACGCCAGCCCGGAGCCGATGGCGCTCACCGTGAAGAGCACGGCGGCCAGCACCATGACCCGGATGCGGCCGATGCGGTCGGCGAGCGCGCCCGCGAGGTAGGCGCCGACCATGCACGCCAGCAGCGCGGAGGAGACGACGAAGCCGGTGAGCCCGGCGCTCATGCCGAAGTCGTCGCGCATGGGGGTGACCGCGCCGTTGATGACGGCGGTGTCGAATCCGAACAGGAACCCGCCGAGGGCCGCGACCGCCGCGAGTTGGATGACCCGCGCCGTGTGGAACCGTTCTTCGACGGTGAAGGGCTGCGACATGAAGGTGCCTCGATCTGACGGGTCGGTGCGGCATGGGCCGCGACGACGAGGATGTATGCGAGCAGATTGGTTGGTGACCCTAGCCCGTCCCGGCCGGGACGCACCCGGTCGAACACAACGGGTCGATAACGGAAACGACAAAGAAATGCTTGCGGCCGTGGGAGATTCAGCCGCCGACGCGCTCCAGCACCACGGCCTCTCGGGCGCCGCTGCCCTCCGTTGCCGCAGGGTCGATGTCGATGCCTTCGGCCAGGGCCTGCCTCGCCCGGTCGAAGCGTTCGGGGGTGTCGGTGTGCAGCGTGAGCAGCGGCTGGCCCGCGCGCACCCGCTCACCTGGCGCCGCGTGGATCTCCACCCCGGCGCCGAACTGCACCGCCTCGCCCTTGCGGGCGCGCCCGGCTCCGAGCCGCCAGCTCGCGACCCCGACCGCGAGCGCGTCGAGCCGCGTCAACACCCCGTCGGTCTCGGCGCACACCTGGTCCGTATGTCGGGCCCGAGGCAGTGCCGCCTGCGGATCGCCGCCCTGCGCGCGGATCATCGCCCGCCACGAATCCATCGCCCGGCCGTCGCGCAGCCGCTGCGACACATCAGGCTCCTCGATACCGGCGAGCGCGAGCATGGAGTGCGCCAGGGCGCAGACCAGTTCGACGACGTCGGGTGGCCCGCCGCCGGCGAGCACCTCCACCGCCTCCCGCACCTCGAGCGCGTTGCCGACGGTGCGCCCCAGCGGCGTCGACATGTCGGTGAGGAACGCGGTCGTGTGCACGCCGGCGTCGGTGCCGAGGTCGACCATGGTGCGGGCCAACTCCCGAGCGGACTCGACGTCGCGCATGAATGCCCCCGACCCGACCTTGACGTCGAGCGTCAACGCCTGTGTGCCCTCGGCGATCTTCTTGCTCATGATCGACGCGGCGATGAGCGGGATCGAATCGACCGTGCCCGTCACGTCGCGCAGCGCGTACAGCTTGGCGTCGGCCGGAGCCAGCTGCGCGCCCGCCGCGCACACCACCGCCCCGACCTCCCGCAGCGCCGAGCGGAACTCCTCGTTGGACAGTTCGGCCCGCCACCCCGGGATCGACTCGAGCTTGTCGAGCGTGCCGCCGGTGTGCCCGAGGCCACGGCCGCTGAGTTGCGGCACGGCGACTCCGTACGACGCGACGAGCGGCGCCAGCGGCAGCGTGATCTTGTCGCCGACACCGCCGGTGGAGTGCTTGTCGGTGGTGGCCCGACCCAGGCCGGACAGGCTCATCCGCTCCCCGGAATCGATCATCGCGGCCGTCCAGCGGGCGGTCTCGGCCCGGTCCATGCCGCGCCAGAAGATCGCCATCGCCAGCGCCGCCATCTGCTCGTCGCCGACGCGACCGCGCGTGTACGCGTCGATGGCCCAGGCGATCTGGTCGTCGCTGAGGCGGCCTCCGTCGCGCTTGGTGCGGATGACGTCGACCATGTCGTGCTCGCCCGCAGTGCCCATGTCACGCTCCTTCCGTGGAGCCGGTGTGGCGGCCCCGTCGCCGCCCTCCCGGTCGTTCGCGACGAGTCAAACACCGACCCCCGACAAGATGCGCGTGCGGGCGGGTCGGTGGATCTTGTCGGTGCTCGGTGCGAGCCTGCTGCGCATGAGCGACGACATCACCACCAGGTCCACCGCGGGGCCCACGGCTCCCTCCCCGCCCCCTACTGGGCCGAGCAGCCTGGGCGGGCCGTCCGGCCCGGCCGGCGATCCGCCCAGCGACGACGAGCTGCTCGACCTGGCGCGGGCCGCGGCGGCGCGGGCGTACGTGCCGTACAGCGGCTTTCCCGTCGGGGCCGCGGTGCTCACCGCCGCCGGAACGGTCGTCACGGGCTGCAACGTCGAGAACGCCTCGTACGGGCTGGCGATCTGCGCCGAACGCACCGCGTGCACGCGCATGTGCGCCGAGAACGACGCCGACGACGCCGACGCGCGCCGCATCGTCGGCGTGGCGGTCATCGGGTTGAAAGCGGCACCGTGCTTCCCGTGCGGGGCCTGCCGGCAGGTGCTCAACGAGTTCGGCTGTGAGTACGTCGTCGTCGACGAGGAGGGCGTGACCACCCGATATGCGTGGGAGGAGATTCTGCCTCATGGCTTCGGCCCCGATGATCTGTGAGGAGGGTTCGCAGCCGTCGACCGGTGCGCAGATGGCATCGTGGCTCGCGCCGTGGCCGCGCCGGCGGCGTTCCGCCCGAACAGGTTGCCGTACGCAGCGGCTGGGCGAATCGACGCGGCCTCCCGGTAGCGGCCGTTGCCGGCCCGGCCGGGTTGATCGGGTTGGCAGGCCCGGCCGGGGTGACCGGGCTGGGCGGGTTGGCCGGGTTGCGCGGGTTGGCGGGGTCGGTCATGCGTCGAGGCGCGCCGCGCCGGGTACGGACCGGCCATGAAGCGCTACGCACTCCTTGTCATCGGCAGCGGACCGGCCGGGGTCAGTGCCGCCCGCGGCTACCTCGACGCGGGCGGCCGCGGCCCGGTCTGCCTCGTCAGCAGCGACGGCGACGCCCCGTACGAGCGGCCGCCGCTGTCGAAGGAGGTGCTGGCCGGGCAGTCCGCGCCGCAGGGTGACCCGATCGACGGTGAGTCCCTGCCCGAGGCGGTGGAGCTGCGGCTCGCGACCACCGTCTCCCACGTCGATCCCGGCGAGCGCACGGTGACGGCCGGGGAGGAGATGCTCGGCTACGACCAGCTGGTCGTGGCGACGGGAGCCGGGCCGCTGGCGCTGCCCTCGGTCGACCCCGACGCCGACGTGCACTCGCTGCGCTCGCTCGACGACGCCCGCCGTCTGACCCGGTCCGCCGAGCATGCCCGCACGGCGCTCGTCATCGGGTCGGGCTTCATCGGGTGCGAGGCGGCGGCCTCTCTGGCCGCGCGGGGCATCGACACCACGATGGTCACCGTGGAGGCAGCGCCGCAGCGCGGGCGGCTCGGCGAGCACGCGGCGGCCGCCATCACCGACTGGCTCACCGGCGCGGGTGTCACCGTGCGCACCGGGGTCAGCGTCACCGCAGTGCGTGCCCCGCGCACAGTGCACCTCGACGCCGACGGGGCTGCCAGCACGCTGACTCCCGATCTCGTGCTTGTCGCGATCGGTGTCGAACCCGGCGCGGAGTTCCTCGGCGACAGCGGACTGCAGGTGCACGAGGGGCGGCTCGTCGTCGACGAGCACCTGCAGGCGGCCCCCGGGGTGTGGGCCGCCGGCGACTGCGCCCGCGCGATGCACGCCGTCGCCGGTCGCGCGCTGGCCGTCGAGCACTGGGGCGACGCGCTGGCGATGGGCGAGCTCGCCGGCCTCAACGCCGCGGAGCCCGACCGTCCCGGCAGCTGGAGCGACGTGCCCGGATTCTGGAGCACGATCGGCGAGCACACGCTGAAGTACGCCGCCTGGGGAGACGGTCACGCCCGGGCCGAGGTCGACGCGCGCCCGGGTCGGTTCACGATCTGGTACGGCGACGAATCCGACCGGCTCGTCGGGGTGCTCGCGTACAACGCCGACGACGACTACGAGCGCGGGGAGGCACTCATCGCGCAGGGCGCCGACCTCGCGGCCGCGCGCGCCGGTGCGCACCCACCGACCGGCTCCGGCCTCGGTTCCGGCGCCGACGAGGTGACGGAGGACAGTGACGAGGGGGTGGGGCGCGAGGGCTGAGTAACTGAGACCTTGGCACTGAAACCCCGGTGCGACGGGCCCGGCCCGCGGCGTCACGGCTCGGGGGCCGAGGGCGCGAGTGCGTGTCAGGGCACCTTGGCCTCGTCACGGCCCGGGTGCCGAGGCGGCGACCGCGTGCCGCGGCCGCCACCGCTGCGTCGCGGCTCGGGGGGCCGACGCCGCGAGCGCGTACCGTGGCCGCCATGGCTGCGTCACGCGGGTCGAAGAGCCCGGCGATCCTCGTCGAGGCCGGTCCGGTGGAGGTGCGGGTCAGCAACCCCGACCGGGTCTACTTTCCGCAGATCGGGGTCACGAAGCGAGATCTGGTCGACTACTACCTGGCGGTCGACGACGGCATCGTGCGGGCGCTGCGGGAGCGGCCGTGCATGCTGCACCGCTTTCCCGAGGGGCTGACCGGTGAGAAGGTGCACCAGAAGCGGGTGCCGCGCGGTGCCCCGCCGTGGCTGGAGACCGTGAGGGTCTACTTTCCGCGGTTCGGGCGCACCGCCGACGAGCTGTGCGTCACCCACATCGGCGCGGTGATCTGGGCCGTGCAGATGTCGACCGTCGAGTTCCACCCGTGGAACAGCCGGCGCGCCGACGTCGAACGCCCCGACGAATGGCGCATCGACCTCGACCCGGGCCCGGACTGCGACTGGCCGCGGGTGCAGCGGGTGGCCGGTGTCGCCCACGAGGTGCTCGACGAGCTCGGCGCCGTCGGTTGGCCGAAGACCAGCGGTGGCCGCGGACTGCACATCTACGTGCGGATCGCGCCCGACCACGGGTTCGCCGACGTGCGCCGGGCCGCGCTCGCGTTCGCCCGCGAGGTCGAGCGCCGTGCCCCGGACGACGTCACGACGACCTGGTGGCGCAAGGACCGCGATCCCGCCGCGCTCTTCGTCGACTACAACCAGAACGCCCGCGACCACACGATCGCCGCCGCCTACTCCGTGCGCGGCACCGCGCGGGCCACCGTCTCCGCGCCGGTGACGTGGGACGAGATCGGCGACTGCGAGCCCGACGACTTCACCGTGCTCACCGTGCCGGCGCGCTACGAGCGGCTCGGCGACCTGCACGACGGGATCGACGAGGCGGTGTTCGACATCGCGCCGCTGCTGGAGTGGGCCGAGCGCGACGACGCCCAGGGCCTCGGCGCGCGCGACCTCGAGCCGCCGGAGGCCGAGGCGTAACCCGAGACCTCGTAGGCCACCCGCCCCGACAGCAACCCGACAGCGACCCGACAGCGACCCGACAGCGGCCGCCGGCGGCTCGAAGGTCCGGCCCGCGCGATGCGCCGGACACACCTGCCGACCAGCGGGAGACGCGAGCGCGAACCTCGGGCACGACCGGCTCGCCGCCCATCCGGCATCCTGGGGCGATGCACTCCGTTCAGCCTCGCGTCGTCGTCATCACCGGAGCCGGATCGGGCCTGGGCCGGGCGATGGCGCTCGCCCTCGCCCGGGGCGGGCACACCCTCGTGCTCGCGGGCCGCCGTCGCGAGGCGCTCGAGGAGACAGCCGAACTCGCCGCCGCGGCCGCCGGCGCCGACACCGACACGCCCGCCCACGCCGACGCGGGTGCTGGCGCCGACACGTCCGCCGGCGCCGACCCGTCCGCCGGCGCCGGCCCGAACGCCGACGCCGGCCCGAACGCCGACGCCGACACGCCCGCCCGCGCCGGTCACGCCGGGGCCCTGCGAACCCTCGTCGTGCCCACCGATGTCACGGTCGCGGGTGACGCGGACCGGCTCGTGGCGGCGGCGGCCACCACGTACGGTCGGCTCGACGCGCTCATCAACAACGCGGGCACGGGCGTGGGTGGCGGCACGATCGACGAGATCGACGACGCGGCCTGGGAACAGGCGGTGGCGGTCAACCTCTCCGGCTACTTCCGGTGCGCCCGCGCCGCGTGGCGCCAGATGAGCGCGCAGACGCCGCGCGGGGGCCGCATCATCAACAACGGCTCGATCGCCGCGCGGGTCCCGCGCGTCGGGGGCCTGGCGTACGCGACGACGAAGCACGCCGTCACCGGGTTGACGACGTCGCTGGAGATCGACGGGCGCGCCCTCGGCATCCGCTGCACCCAGATCGACATCGGCAACGCGAGCACCGCGATGACCGCGCGGATGGGCGAGGGCATCGCCCAACCCGACGGTTCCACGCGCGTCGAGCCCACCTTCGACCCCGTGCACGTCGGTGAGTTGGTGCGGTACGTCGTCGAGCTGCCGTTGAGCGTGACGATGCCGTTCGCCACCGTCGCAGCCGCCGAGATGCCTTGGTTGGCAAGGGGTTAGCGCGAAACACCGAGTATTCGTCAAGCACGCACATTCTTGCGACCGTTCACGTCATTGTTTTCCGCGTTGCCGCGTACTGATATTCGTATTCCGTGCGTTCCACAGAATGGGCCGAGCGCGTCATGATGGTGAATCGACAGAATGGTCGCGCCTGGCGAGGGGGTCTCGTGAGCGAACCGATTTCCGCCCAAGAGGTCAACCGTCAGTTGCGCGGGCTGCGCGCGATCGAGCGGGTGCGCGACGTGGTCGACGACCGCTTCGAGCTCGAGGTCCGGCAGGCGGTGTGCTCCGGCGCGCCGTACCCCCTCGACCGGCTCCGCGCCCGGCTCACCGGCCTCGGCGAGCGGCGCGAGCCGCGAGTCCGGTTGCTGTTCGAGCTCTTCGAGCGGGGAGCGCTCGACCTGCACGCCCTCGCCGACGCGCCCGCCGCCTGCTTCTTCCTCGGCGCGACCGCCCGCTACCACCGCTCGCTGGACGACTGGCTGCGGCTGCTGCGCCGGGTCGAGGGGGCAGGTCGGCGTCCCGGCGGGCCGCCCGCACCTCCTGCCACCCACGACGCGGAGCTCTGGACCGCGGGTGACCTGCTCTGGAGCCCGGCTCCGACGCAGGTGCGGGCCCATGCCGACTACCTGACGATCCTGCTCGGACGCCGCGTCGGCGTCTGGCGCGCCCGCACCGCCGACCACCTGCCCAGACTCGCCGTCGACCGCTGGTCACCGGGCTCGTCGCGCGTGGTCATCGATCCCGCCGTGCTCGACCTGACCGACGCCGAGCCCGTGGTGACGGGGGAGGCGGTCGACCGCCGCGCCCCGCTCCTGCCGCGTCCGCGCCACGTCGTCGAGCGCTGACAGGACGCTCGAGCGGGCTTCGCGAGGCGGGGGACTTCAGCCTCGCCGAACCACGCCGAATGGTTCACTGGGACGGACGAAACGCGCGGCGAGAGGCGGGGCATGGACGCTGCGTTCGAGGGGCATCAACGCCGATCGACCAGCCTGGGCTGGCGGCTTCGGCACAGCCTGTGGATGATTCCGGCCTTTTTCGGTCTCGGGGCCCTGGGCTGGGTGAGTTTCGTCTACGTCGCCGCGCGCACCCGACGCCGCTCCTGGATCGGCATCGCCGCGTTCTTCGTGATCGCCGGCGCGATCGCCGCCTTCGCACCGGATACCGAGAACAACCTCTCCGGGGGACTGCTCGTCTTCGTTTGGGCCGCAGCGATCGTCACCGCCCTCCTGCTCAACCCCTCCTACCACGAATGGCTCGCGCGGCGAGACCCGTCGGTAGCCACCGCACCGGGACCCACTGCGTCAAGCCACACTGCGTCGAGCCACACCGCGTCAAGGCACACCGCGTCGAGCCACACCGGATCGGGACGCACCGCCCCACCCACCGGATCGGGACCGCAAGACACTCGGCCGGGCGCCGGCGGCTCGTCGGCCCCCGGCTCGACCGGACCGGTGTTCGGTGCGAGCGGTCGCTGGGAACCGCCTGACCAGCACTGACCAGCACTGACCAGCACTGACCAGCACTGACCAGCACTGACCAGCGATAACCAGCACATACCAAGCTGACCTGCGGGCCAGGGAGTGCCCGAGCGGCGCGGAGGCTCGCTGAGGGTCAGGCGATGAGGGCGGCCGCGCCGAGCGCACGCCGGGTGCGGTCCTGGGGGGCGTACACGCCGACAAGGTGCCAGTCCGGTCGGCCGCGCAGGGCGCCGACGAGAAAGTCGTAGACCTGGTCGGCGTCCACCTCGGCGCGCCAGACGGTGTTGACGATGCCGTCGCGGGTCTCCGACCACGACGCCCCGGCCGCACACCAGGAGCGCGTCACCGAGGCGACCCGGGTGGCGGGCACGTCGTCGTCGAGGCGGATGACGGACAGGCTCATGTCGCCGGGTTCGGCGATACCGACGATCACCGGCTCCGAGCCCGAGCCCGAGCCGGAGTCGGGGTCGGTCGCCACGATGTCGCCCACGGCGAGGGGAGCGAAGAACGACGAGGTCAGGAGCCGGTAACGGTTGTCACCGACTCGGGTGGCCGAGAGCCGTTCGTCGTCGGGCTGCAGCGCGCGGGGTCGCAGCGACAGTCGCACCGAGGTCACTTTGGCAGTCACGGCGCCTAGTCTGCTCCCTCCCGATCCGGGCCTCGTGGGCGGTTCCACACATGGGGGCGCCGCGCCGCCGAACGCGACGCGGCGCCCCCACCGGACGACTCGGCCGAGCGCCCGAGGCGACCGACCCGACTCCGGTGAAGCGTCTGGCAGAGAGTCAGTTTCCGAACATGTTGTCGAGCAGTCCGCCGCCGCGGCTCTCCCCGCCGCCGGAGCCGCGGTGCGGCTGCAGGTTCTCCGACGGCTGCACGAGCACGTGGCCCTGGCCGCCGAACGCCATCTGCAGCGTCTCGCCCGAGCCGCCGCGCAGCATCGAGCCGAGCCCGCCGGTGTCGACGCGCACGTCCATGCGCACCCCGGAGGTCCACAGCACGACGGCCTGCGGGTCGCCGAACGTCGGTGCCGAGCCCACGTCGAGGGCGACGGGCTCGCCGCGGGTGGTCACGGCGACGTAGCCGGTGCCGCGCAGCGAGACGTTGTACAGGTCGCCGGTCATCATCGCGCCGCGGGCCTGTACTCGGTGGATGTCCCAGTCGATGCTGTCGTCGAAGGCGAGGATGTTGCGGCCGTTGACCGAGATCATGTCGTTCTCCAGGTACAGCACCTGCACGTCGGTGGCCTGGTCGGCGACGAACAGCTCGCCCTGCCCGGAACACTTCATCAGCGGCACGCCCTCGCCGGTCGCGGCCTGCTTGAGCAGCCGCCCCAGCCCGCCGGAGCCCTTGTTCTCGAACCGGATGTCGCCCTGGTAGGCGACCATCGCCCCGGCCTTGGCCCACACCGGACCGCGCCCCAGCACGATCTTGAGCATCTTCGCGTTCTGCCGCGTGAACGGCTCACTCGCCCGCTGCTCCGCGTACTGCTCGAACAGCGATCCGTGAATAGCCATCGTTCCTCTTCCCCTGACCGCCCGCCCCCGTTGGGCGGAACGGCACCAACCGTAGGCAAACGAACCCGTGCGTGGGGAGAGTGCGCGCGCGATCCCAGCAACGACCAGGGCCATCCCCGAGACCCGGCTCCAGGACGACCCGCGCCCGCCCACCCGTACCATCAGGGAGACGACCCGAGCCGAGGGAGAAGGAGCGCGCCGATGCGCCTGGCGACGATCATCGATGGGCACCCGACTCCCGCGGTGGTCGGGCCGCGCGGGGTGGCGCCGGTTGCCGAACTCGGCGACTTCGCCGACGAGACGATGGCGCTACTGGCGCACTGGCCGGCGCTGCAGCAGGCCGCCGAACAGGCTCCGGAGACGGTGTGGCGGCCCCGCGAGAGCGTCACGTTCACGGCGCCTTACCGGCGGCCGCACAAGATCTGGGGCATCGGGCTGAACTACGCCGACCATGCCGCCGACCTCTCCGAAAAGGCCCCCGACCAGCCCGCCTCCTTCATCAAGGGCGACCACACGATCGCGGGCCCGGACAGCCCGATCGTCATCCCGCGGCAGAGCGAGCGCACGACCGCGGAGGCCGAACTCGGGCTCGTCATCGGCCGCGAGGCCCGCGACGTCGATGAGAGCGACGCGCTGGATTACGTGTGGGGCGTGACGACGGTCCTCGATCAGACGGCCGAGGACATCCTCCGGCTCAACCCCCGATTCCTCACCCGCTGTAAGAACTTCGAGACGTTCTTCGTGTTCGGGCCGGAGCTGGTGCCGATGAGCGAGGTGCTCGACACCTTCGGCTCGCTCGCCGACATCGAGGTGACCACGATCGTCGAGCGCGACGGACACCAGGAGCGGCGCACCAATGTCGTCGCGAACATGACGCACAGCCCGGCGTCGCTCGTGGCCTTCCACAGCCAGATGATGCCGCTGTACCCCGGCGACATCATCTCCACCGGCACCCCGGGCGCCATCGTCATCGGCGACGGCGACGTTGCGCGGGCCGACATCCCCGGCATCGGGGAGTTGCACACGAGCGTGGTGGCGCAGGCCCGCTGAGCTCGTCGGCCGCCCGCGCTCAGCGTCCGCGCGCGCACCCGCCAGACTGGGGGGATGGACGACTTCTCGCGACTGGACGCCATCACCGCCGAGCAGCTGCGCGCCGCCGGCAGCACGAAGTGGACCACCCACCCCGGCACCATCGGGGCGTGGATCGCGGAGATGGACTTCGGTATCGCCGAGCCGATCACCCGCGCCCTGCACGAGGTCGTCGACCAGGCGCGGTTCGGGTACAACCCGCCCTCGCTCGTCGACGACCTCGGCCGGGCGTACGCCGAATTCAGCGCTCGTCGCTACGGCCTGGCCCCCGACCCGGCGATGGTGCGGCCGCTGCCCGATGTGCTGGCCGGCATGGCCGCGATCATCGACCACTACACGCCGGCGGGCAGCCCGGTCATCGTGCCGACGCCCGCGTACATGCCGTTCCTGCTGCTGCCCGACTGGTGGGGAGACCGTGAGGTCATCCAGGTGCCGATGGCCCGCGACGGCGACCGGTGGGTCTACGACCTCGACGCGCTCGGCGCGGCCTTCGACGCGGGCGCGCACCTGCTCACGCTGTGCAACCCGCACAACCCGATCGGGCGGGTGCTGACGCGGGAGGAGATGCTCGCGATCGCCGATGTCGTCGAGGCCAAGGGCGGGCTGGTGTTCAGCGACGAGATCCACGCGCCGCTGGTCTACCCCGGCTCCCAGCATGTGCCGTACGCGAGCCTCGACGAGCGGACCGCCGCGCACACGATCACCGCGACCTCGGCGAGCAAGTCGTTCAATCTCGCGGGCCTGAAGTGCGCGCAGATCGTGTTCAGCAACCCCGAGCACCGGGCCACGTGGGCGAAGGCGGGGCGCTGGGTGGAGCAGGGGGTGTCGCTGCCGGGCATCGTCGCGAACATCACGGCCTATCGCGAGGGCGACCCGTGGCTGCTGCAGACGCTGGCCTACCTCGACCGCAACCGCAAGGCGCTGACCGGTCTCGTGGCCGAGAAGCTGCCCGGGGTGCGCTACTGCGAGCCGGAGGGCACCTACCTCGCGCTGCTCGACTTCCGCGAGACGGGCCTGGGTGACAACCCCGCCGCGGTCTTCCAGGAGGAGGCCAAGGTCGTGCTCACCCCGGGACCGGCGTGCGGCGAGGCGGCCCGCGGGTTCGCCCGGCTCAACTTCGGCACGCCGCTGCCGGTGCTCGAGGAGATCGTCGACCGCATCGGCCGCGTCCTCGCCGCGCGCGCCTGAGCACAGGTCGGTGGTGCGGGCGGCCTCGCGGGTGTCCCGCGGGCGAGCGGAAGGGGCCGGCAGTGACGCGGTGCGTCGCGTCACTGCCGGCGAGGGGTGCCGGCGGGGAGAGGTGCCGGCAGGGAGGGGCGTGGTGAGATCAGCCGGAGGGAGTGCCGACCTCGGTTCGTGGTGGGTTCCGGCGGCTCGCGGCCGCACCGGCTCCCGGTAGAGGGCGCGGGCCGAGACCGACCCCCGCCGCAGGCTCACTGGCTCGACGACCCC
Organism: Piscicoccus intestinalis; assembly: GCA_039812445.1. Classification (GTDB taxonomy): domain Bacteria; phylum Actinomycetota; class Actinomycetes; order Actinomycetales; family Dermatophilaceae; genus Kineosphaera; species Kineosphaera intestinalis_A. The sequence goes on from JBDIAM010000010.1 coordinate 19,609, forward strand.
CACAGGCGCTTGTACTCGGCGCCGGCCTTGGGGTTCTGCGGAGCCTCGGGCCACAGCGAACTGCCCTGCTTGGTCGAGCCCTCGTTGAAGTAGCTCTCGAGTACGACGACGTCGGCGTTGTCGCTGAAGTACTTGTGCATCGCCTTGATGAAGAACGGGTTGTCGCCGTTGCCGTCGACGTCCTCGGCGGCCAGACCCCACTCCGAGATCGCGACGCCCTTGCCGTGCGCCCGGGCGAAGGCGGCGATGTCGTTGAGCCCCACCGACTTCGCGGGGCGCAGCGCGCTCTCCCACTGGTGCTCGTTGGTGCCGCCGATGACGTCCCAGTCGTACACCGAGCAGCCGATCAGGTCGACCGCGTCGTCACCGGGGTACAGCTTGGTGAGGCTGTCGAGCCGGCTGTCCTGGCCGTCCAACACGGTGCCGCAGTTGACGTCGAAGCTGAACAGCAGTTCCGGAGCCTGTTCGCGCATCACATGCACGACGCGCCGGTAGGCGTCCCGGTAGTCCTGGGCGTTGGCCGCGGTGACGCTGTAGGGCATCCAGTCTCCGTTGGCCTCCCAGCCGACCCGCACGACGGCGTCGCCGCGGTCGCGGGCCTTCAGGTCGCGGGCGATCTTGCGGAAGGTGGCGTCGTGGTCACCGGCGGCCACGTCCTGCAGTTGCGCGGGCTTGGCGTTGCGCGGCAACAGCGGCAGCCCGTAGACGAGCCGACCCTTGAAGCTGCGGAAGGTGTCGATGTGCCACGTCGAGTTCGCCAGGTCACTCCACGTGTCCCACTCCGGGAAGGTCGGGGTGACGTCGCTGGTCGTGCCGCGCCAGGTGCCCCAGCTGGTGGCGCGCGACCCGTTCATCCAGCCGCCGACCCAGGCTCCGGAATGCCAACTGCGCGACGACGTGGTCGACGCCCCGAGGTACCGGTTGGCCGCGGCGCCCGCGGCGCCCTTCTGCAGCGCCGCCGGATTCTGCGCCTCGATCGTGTCGAGGTTCGCGGTGTCGAGCCGCACGACCTTCGAGCGGTCCAGCTGCTCCTGCGTCGCCTGTTGCTGCGCGGCCTGGGTGGCAGCGTCGGCCTCGGCCACCGCCGCTCCTCCGCCCGAGGTCTCGACGACCAGAACGGTCGCGAGCAGTCCAGCGGCGATCCCCGCGCCGACCCCGATGATGCGTCCCCCAGATGCGCGTGTCCCCCACGCCATGATGTGTTCCCCCCAGATGCACGATGTCTCGCTGCGGATCCCCCGATCCGCGCCTCCCCCCCGGAGACTTGACACGAAAGTAGGTCGCGACCTGGGCGTTCGTCCAGGAGGCCGACGATGGCCCGGGGTGGCGACAGTGGGTCGAGCGTCCAATTCGGCGACACTGCGCGGGAATCGCTGAGATGCATCGCCCTCCGCTGGAGTCCGAATAATGAGACTCGCGCGCGGGGTGCTACCAGAGCTGCCGGTAGACGGCCGCGGCCCGCGGGTTCTGCGGATCCTGCGCCCACAGCCCGTTGCGCATCGTGGCGTCGGGCTCGTTGAAGTAGCTCTCCATGACGAGGATGTCGGCCTGAGAGTCGAAGAACTGCTTCATCTTGCGGATGAAGAACGGGTTGTCGCCGTTCCCGCCCTTCGATGTCGGCGCGAGCCCCCATTCGGTGAACGACAGGCCCTTGCTCTTGGCGCGGGCGAACGCGGCGACGTCACCGACTCCGGCCCCGTTTCTCGGGTGCAGCGCGGCTTTCCACTGCGCCTCGGTGGTGGCGCCGCTGCCGCTCCAGTCGTAGGCCGAGCAGCCGATGACGTCGACGGCCTCGTTGCCCGGGTAGAGGCGGGTGAGGCTGTCGAGACGCCCGGTCTGGCCGGGCATCGCTGAGCCGCAGTTGATCTCGAAGGCGAACGTGAGCTGGGGCGTCTCCTTGTTCATGACGGCGGCGACCCGCCGGAACGCCTGGCGGTAGTGCCGGGCGGAGTCCTTGTCCGCGCTCCACGACCACCACGTGCCGTTGGGCTCCCAGCCGATCTTCACGAGCGTGTTGGCCCGGCCGCGGGTGCGCAGGTCGCGGGCGATCGTGCGGAACGTGGCGTCGTGGCGCCCGGCGGCGACGTCCTGGAGGCGGCTCGGATCGGCGCCCTCGGGCAGGAGCGGCAGCCCGTACGACAGAACGCCGCCGAAGCCCCGGTAGGTGTCGATGTGCCAGGTGGACGCCGCGATGTCGCGCCACGAGCCGCGTTCGGGGAAGGTCGGGGTGGTGTCGCTCGCGCTGCCGCGCCACGTGCCCCACTGGTTGGCGCGCTTGGCGCTCATGTAGCCGCCGACCCACGCCCCGGAGTGCCACGGATGTGGCGAGCGGGAGTCGCCGAGGATGCGGCGGGCCTTGTCGCCCGGTCGGCCCTTGGCGGCCGGTGCAACCCTCGCGGTGGGTGCGACCGCGCCCGGGCCGGCGGCGGGAGCCAGTGCGGCAGCGGGGGTCGGTGCGGCAGCGGGGGTCGGTGCGGCGGCGGCGGGTGTCGGTGCGGCCGCGGGAGCTGGTGCGGCAGCGGCGGGTGTCGCGCAGACGGCGACGCCGCCCCATCCCGCAAGGGTCGCGGCGACGACGATGTGGCGCGCTGACATGGGGCGGTCCCCTTTCGTCTGTGGATCGAGGTTCGGTCGGCCGATGTCCCTGCGGCGAGGCGAACGGGCTCCGAGACACCGGTCAAGCTAGCGCCGGAATTGGACGGTCGTCCAACTATCGGGTGATGTTGACGTAAACAGCTCGGGCCGCGTCGAGCGGGCGCCGGGCCCGCCTGCGGGTCATCCCGGCCTGCCCGTCGCCGCGGGTCACCACAGCTGCCGGTACACGGCGGCGGCCTTGGGGTTCTGCGGCGCCTCGGGCCACAGCGAGTTGCCCATGCTCGCGGCGGGCTCGTTGAAGTACTGCTCGAGCACGAGGATGTCGGCGTTGGCGTCGAAGAACTGCTTCATCTTGCGGATGTAGAACGGGTTGTCCCCGTTGCCGTTTCGACGCTTGGTGGCCAGGCCCCACTCGGAGATCGACAGGCCCTTGCGCTTGGCGCGGGCGAACGAGGCGACGTCGGCGATGCCCGGCCCCTTCGGCGGCCGGATAGAGGTGCGCCACGTCTTCTCGTTGCGGGCGCCGGTGATCCACCAGTCGTAGGTGGAGCAGCCGACGAGGTCGACGACGTCGTTGCCGGGGTAGAGCTTGGTCAGGCTGTCGAGGCGGTTCTTCTGGCCCTTCAGCGCGGTGCCGCAGTTGACCTCGAAGCTGAACACGAGCGCCGGCGACTCCTTGGCCATGACCTGCGCGATGCGGCGCCAGGCCGCGCGGTACGTCGGCGCCGTGGCGGCGGTGGCGCTGAACGACATCCAGTAGCCGTTGGCCTCCCAACCGATCTTGACGATCGAGTTGCCGCGGCCGCGGGTGCGCAGGTCGCGGGCGAGCTTGCGGAAGACGGCGTCGTGCTTGCCGGCGGCCACGTCGCGCAGCTGCGCGGGCTTGGCGTTGGTCGGCAGCATCGGTAGGCCGTAGACGAGGCGTCCCTTGAAGCCGCGGAACGTGTCGATGTGCCACGTCGAGTTGGCCAGCGCGGCCCACGTCGGGGCCTCCGGAAACGTGATCGTCGTGTCCGACGGGGTGCCGCGCCACGTGCCCCAGGCGGTCGCGCGCTTGGCGTTCATCCAGCCGCCGACCCAGGCGCCCGAATGCCAGCTGAGCCGGGAGGCCGACGTGCCGAGGTAGCGACGCGCGGCCCCTCCCGAGGAGCCTTTCGCGGCAACGGCATTCGCGGTGCCGGTGGCGTTCGAGCCGGTCGCGGAGGCTGTCGACGCCGGCGCCGACGCGCCTCGCGCGGCCGGTGCGGCGAGCGCGCCGGGGGCGGGGTTCGCGGCGAGCGCGCCGGCGAGTGCGAGGGTGACGACACCGGCTCCCAGGCCGGTGGTGCGTCGCGCGAGCGCACGGAAACGGGCAGGAGGGGGTGGGCCCAGACGCATGGAGCGGCCGCCTTTCGACTCGGGGGGGCGGCGGATGCCGCGCGCGAGGAGTCGTGTCGTGGTCGCCGTCCGGCCGATCAAGCTAGACGGAGTCGGTCACTCGTCCAAGTACCCACGGGGCCATGCGCCGGGGCCCGCGGCGCTTCGCGTGGCGGGCGCTCGCCAATCGGGTTGGCGGGCAGCGGCGGTCGCGAACGGCCTCGCCGTCTCACGGTGCGGACGCCGATATTGACTCTCGGGACGGGACCGCCCTACTGCCGCGGAACCGGCTCCGCGGGGGTGGTTCGGCGGCAGCCCGGCGGTCCGGCGAGTTGGCACAGGCTTACGTGCGAAGGAGAGTGGCTGGGCGCGGAGGTGGGCTCGGCGGGGAGGTGGGCTCGGCGCGCGTGCGTCTCAGGAGGCGGTGACGGGCGGCTCGGCGCTCCACGGGAAGACGATCCACTTGTCGGTGCGGGCCCAGACGTAGTCCGGTTCGACGACGGTCGTCGGCTTGGCGTAGACGACGGCGCTACGCGGCTGCGCGCCGACGTTCGTCAGCAGGTCGAGCACGAGCGCGAGCGTGCGTCCGGAGTCGACGACGTCGTCGACGACGAGCACCCGCTTGCCCTTGATGGAGTCGGTGTCGAGCATCGGCGCGAGCAGCACGGGGTCGGGCAGGGTCTCGTGCACGTCGGTGTAGAACTCGACGTTGATCGCGTCGGTGAGCTTGACCCCCAGGGCGTAGGACAGCCCGCCGCCGGGGAGCATCCCGCCGCGCGCGACGGCGATGAGCACCTCCGGCTCGAAGCCGGAATCGGCGATCTGGCGCGCGAGTTCGCGGCAGCACGTGCCGAAGCGCTCCCAGGTCAGGATTTCCTTCTCCACCAGGTCGCTGGAGTCCGCGTGATACGCCGTGGCCACGACCGCACGCTAGCGGCAACGGCCCCCCGGCCGCGAGGGCGGGCGCCCCGGCCAGGAGGGCCAGGCCCCGCCGGGTGGACCGGGCGCCCCCGCGGGGAGGGCCGACCGGCCCGGCCGCGAGGGCGGGCACCCCCGGCCGATCGGCACCGCGGTCGACGACCGACCTCGACCCCGGGCCAGCCGCTGACGACGACCCGGCACGTCGTGGCTCACGAATCGCCGCCGCCCAACGCCCCGGGAGGTTATCCACAGCCTGTGGACACCCCTCGGACTATCACCGCGTCCGCGCGGCGACCGGCCAGCGAGCAAATCCCCTGGTCACGGCGTTGACGTTCGCCGGGGCGTCGTGCCGGTGATAGTCCGAACGGTGAAGTCGACGGGGCACCCGACCACCGACTCGGCTCCGAGTGGCGGTGGCGCCCCCTGACGACGGCGCCGAATCCCACGGCGGCGAAGAGGCGCCGCAGTTGCCCGTGAAGCCCGCCGCAAGGCCCGGCGGCAGGCGGCGAGACGAAGTTGACTTACATACTCGTCTCCAAGGCGGCCGGCTCGGGGCATTACCGCAGGTCACGAGCGTCTCGGTCGTGCGCAGATCCGAGTGTGTAAGCCATCCTCGTCTCCGGCCCCTCCAAGCCAGGCTGTTGACGCGCAGGTTCACTCGATGATCGGCAGCGGACGGGTCGCGGGTTCGCCGGCCTCGACGCGGATGACCTGGTCGGCCAGCTCGTACCCCGCGCCGACGTAGACGTTGAAGGCGGCGTCGGCGCCGTCGTTCTTGGCCTGCGTAACCTCGTCCTCGTAGCGGGCGACGGCGGCGATGGCGCCGGTGAACCCGCTGTCGCGCAGGCCCTCGACGGCGGAGATGTTCGCGCCGTGCCGCGGCATCGCGAGGATCGCCATGCGCACCTGGTCGCGGTGCACGAGCCGGTGCCAGAACTCCATGTCGCTGGCGTCCCCTTCGACGACGCGCAGGCCGGTGGCGCGAAGGCGCCGGGCCCGGGCGCTGTCGTTGTCGACGCCGACCACCCGCATGCCGTAACTCGTCTCGAGCCGGTTGTACGCCGACTGCCCGACGCGGCCCATGCCGAGCACGAGCACCTCGGCGTCGTCGGCGTCGGGCGGTCGGTCCTCGGGGTGCAACCGCGTCGGATCCTGCCGTGGTGCTCGGGCGGCGAGCCGCTCGATGAGCCGCAGCCCGAGGGCGTTGATGACGGCGGCGACGACGAAGCTCAACGACACCGCGACGGAGAGCACGAGTAGCCAGTCGTCGGCGACGATCCCGACTGCTGCGCCGGTCGCGACGACGATGAGCCCGAACTCGCTGAACTGCATGAGCGCGAAGCCGGTCAGCCACGTCGTGCGGTGCCGCAGCCGCTGCGCCCACAGCAGCACCGCGTAGAGCATGGCCTGCACCGGCAGCAGGACGAGCATCGCGACGCCGAGGGCAATCTGCTCGACGTCAGGAAGGCCGCCTGCGATGCCGATCGAGACGAAGAACCCGACGAGCAGCAGCTCCTTGAGGTGGAACAGCGAGCGCGCCAGCTCGGAGGCGGCCGGGTGCGTGGCCAGCAGCATCCCGACGACGAGCGCCCCGAGATCGCCTTTGATCCCGACCGCGGAGAACAGCGCGTACCCGGGCACGAGGGCCATGACGATCCCGAAGAGCGACTGCAGTTCGCCGTGCCCGACCCTGCTCCACAGCATGCGGAACACCCGGGAGGCGGGCCACAGCAGCACGAGCGCGAACGCCCACGGGCTCGGCGGCTCACCATACGAGGCGGTGAGGAACGCGACGGCGGCGATGTCCTGAATGATGAGGATCCCCACCGAAACCCGGCCGTAGAACGCGTTGGCCTGGCCGCGCTGTTCGAGCAGCTTGACAACGAAGACCGTGCTGGAGAACGCGAGCGCGAAGCCGATCAGCGCGGCGGCGCCCCAGTCCAGGCGGGCGGCGAGGCCGAGCCCGAGGGCGCCGAGTGTCATCATGAGTGCGGCGCCGACACCGGTGCTGACCGCCAGGTGCAGCGCCGAGGTGAGCCAGACCTCCGGGCGCAGCAGGCTGCGCACCCGCAGTTTGAGGCCGATGCCGAAGAGCAGCAGTGTCACGCCGAGTTGGGAAATCGTGTCGACGAGCGGCACCTGCACGTAGCCCAACGCGTTGAGTGCAAACCCCGCGGCGAGAAAGCCGACGAGCGGGGGTAGTCGGATGAGCCGGGCGAGATAACCGAAGGTGAACGTCACGCTGAGGACGACGGCCGCGGTCTCCATGCCGGCTCCGATCTGCTTCGGCCCACCCGGCGGTGGTCATCGACCCTAGTGGCGACAGGCCAGTGACACGTACGGCCCAAGGTCACCCCGCCCCTACCATCACCGCACCAGGCGACCGAAGGCTGCCCTTTCGGTCGAGGGCTGCTGGCGAAGTCCTAGCCTTCGACCGAAAGGGCAGCCTTCGGCCGGGAGAGGGCCCAGCCCTTCGGTCGGGAGAGGGGCCAGCCCTTCGGCCGGGAGAGGGGCCGGACTTGGGCGGAGGAACGCTCAGTCTTGGGCCGGGCGTCGGTGAGATTCACCCTGGGTCAGGAGCGCCTCGAACGTCGCCCCGCGGCCTGGGCCGGCCGAGCGCGCCACGAGGTCGCCGCCGTGTGCCCGCATCACGTCACGGGCGATCGTCAGGCCCACCCCGGCGCCGACCTCGCGGCTCGTCTCGGCACCTGACCTCGTGCCCGCGCCCGGGCCGCGCGCTCGGTCGTGCCTCTCGGCGTGCCGCGTGCCGTGTCGTCTGGCCCGGTAGAAGCGCTCGAAGACCCGGTCGAGGTCGGCGGCCTCGATGCCCTCGCCGGTGTCCTCGACCCGCACCACGACTATGGGCCCGCCGGACACCTGCCCCGGCACGCTCACCGTGACCGTCCCGGCGGGCTCACCGCGCCGCCCGGCGTCGGGGTGATCGGGGCCCGCGTGACCTGCGAGGCCCGTGGGCTCGGCGGGGTCACTAAGGTCTCCGTGGCCTCCGAGGCTCGCGGTCGCCGTGATTGCGTTGCGCACGAGATTGGTGACGACCTGGGCCAGGCGTTCGGCGTCGATCGAGGCCGTCACCTCCGGCCCGTCGCCGACCAACCGCAACTCGACCCCGGCCTCCCGCGCCAGCGGACGCACCGCTCGGCGGCCGCCAGCACGACCGGGCGCACCGGTTGCGTGCACCGGCTGAGGGTCACCACCCCTTCCGCGCCCC
>JBDIAM010000011.1:0-26834 GCA_039812445.1 Piscicoccus intestinalis
CGCCGCCTACGTCCTCGTGCTCGGTCTGGCGTTCGGGTTGCGTCTCGGTGTTCTGTTCCCGCTCGCCGCCTACGTCCTCGTGCTCGGTCTGGCGTTCGGGTTGCGTCTCGGTGTTCTGTTCCCGCTCGCCGCCTACGTCCTCGTGCTCGGTCTGGCGTTCGGGTTGCGTCTCGGTGTTCTGTTCCCGCTCGCCGCCTACGTCCTCGTGCTCGGTCTGGCGTTCGGGTTGCGTCTCGGTGTTCTGTTCCCGCTCGCCGCCTACGTCCGCGGGGTCGGCTGCTCCGTCGGCTGTCTGCTCGGGTTCGTCGCCGGCCGTCTCGCCGTGCTCGGGCTCGCGGGTGTCGGGTTCTTCGGGTTCGGATTCGTTGTCGGCTGCGTGCTCGGGTTCGGATGCGGGCTCCCCTGTGGTCTGCTCGGTCTCGGGCTTCGCCGAGGCGTCCGACTCGCCTGCCTCGTGGGTCGACTGCGCGGGCGCGTCGACGACGGCCTCCTCCGGCATGTCGGTCTCCGCACCGTCCGCTGCATAGGCCGCGACCGGCGCGGCCGACAGCGCCATGAAGATCGCGGCACCGAGCAGCCGGGCAGGAGCCTTCGACCGGTGGCTGGGCACGGCTCGGTGGTGGGGACGGCGAGGGGCGTCATCGGGCACGGGGGGCTCCTGGAGGGCGGATGGAGCGTGGCAACGCGTCACGTTACTCAGGCGCGCCGACCCGTGACGGGTGTTATCCACAGCTCATCGGGGGCCGCCGATGAGTCCGCTGAGCCTCCAACCCAATCGCTCCGAAGGCGTTCTTGGTCACACCCCCGAATGTCCGACTGGTGAGCAGTCCCGCTCTCATGCCACGTTTCACACACGATTGTTGGTGATTTGTGGCGAGGTGCGGCCTGTCGCGCATCGAGCGGCGGGCGCGCGCTCGGGCGGACTCCGAGCGAGAGATTTCCCGCTTCCGCTTCCCAACACCCCAGGTCGGGAGCATAATCAACAGCAAGGACGGCGGTCAGCCGCCGCCGGTCGTGAACGATACCGGCACCCACTCGCGGTCGGTCCACTGATGGACAGGTCCGCGGGGCCAGGTGCCCCCGGACGGCTCAGATTGCACGCTTGGTAACCGGTGGAGTCCACGACCCGAGGGCACCTCGTAACGAGGTGCCCTCGCTCTGCGTCAGGGCCGTCGCACACGTGCGTCACACTGGCGGCGCCGGGTCGGTGGCGATCGACACATTGCCCTCGCCAGGTCGGGGCCAACCGGAGTCACCGGCGGTTTTCCGCGCTTCGGTTGGGGCCCCGGCTGATGCAGCGGCGCCATTCGGTGCACATCGCAGCGCCACCGCCAAGCGTTACAGACATGGCCGTCATCTTTGCGCAAATATCTACCATGGGCGCTGCTGATGTGAAGGTGCAGATATGCCGTGCCAGGATGGTGCGGCCGCCAAAGGCGCACGTCAACGACTTGTCTCCGGCTGTTCGCCCGGACTGCCGAGGCACGAAAGGGCGTTGCGCAGCCTGGGTGCTCCGGTCCGTCACAGCCGTTTGCTAATCGGGCGTCCGACCTACACAATGATGTCAGCGCTCCCTACGGGTTGAGCGCGGCGCACCAGCTCCTCCCCCCCGGGGCTTGGCGCGTTGGTGGCCCCCGCTGTCCCCCCAGCGGGGGCCACCCGTATGTCTGCCCCTTTTTCGAGCCAGGAGCGAACCGCTCGTGCCGAAATCATCCACAGGCGCGCGGACGGGGTGGTGTTTATCCACAGGTCGCGCTCTGCCCCCTCGCCTCCGGCCGTGTCGGTGCCGCACCGTGACCTCATGACTCGAGCTCGGATCATCGGCGTGAGCGGCGCCTCGGGTGGCGTTGGTGCCTCCTGCCTCGTGGCCGCACTGGGGGTGCGCGCCCGGCAACGGGGCGCCGTCTGCGCGCTCGTCGATCTGCGAAGGCACGGCGGTGGACTCGACGTGGTCTTGGGGGTCGATCACGAGCCGGGGCTGCGCTGGCCCGATCTGGCTCGAGCGCGTGGACGCCTCGACATCCCAGACATCCTGCCGAGGCTGCCGCGCGGAGCCGGGGTGCCCGCGGTCTCCTTCGAGCGCACGTCCGCCGCAGCCCCCGACGCGCACGCGATCCGGGCGGTCATCGACGGCCTGGCCGGGTACTGCGACCTGATCGTCGTCGACCTGCCGGAGCTGTCGGCGCCCGAGTTCGGGGTCGCGGCCGCCCTGCTGCACGAGGGGCTCATCGTGTGCGGTTTCGGGCCGACCCAGCTGGCGGCTGCCGGAGTCCACGCCAGGGCGCTCGAGGCGAGCGGCGTCGCCTGGTCCATCGTGCAGCGGGTGGCTCGTGGTTCCCCGGAGGATCTGCCGGCACTTGTGTGTGATGCCCTCGGGCTGCGGGTGGTCGCCGTGCTGTCCGACGACGACCGAGTCACCGCGGATCTCAGACGGGGACGGGTGCCGGGCGGTCGAGGCGCGCTCGCCGAGGCCGCCGACCAGGTCCTCGAGTCGATCCGGGTGCCGCTGGGGAGGGCAGCATGAACCAATCCGTGCTGTGGGAGCACATCCGGGCAGGGCACGCGCCCACTCCTCGACGCGTCGACGACGTCGTGGCCCGATCCGCCCTGACGCTGGGCCGCGGGGGAGTCGAGGACGCCACCACCGAACTCGGCGACGCGGTGCTCGGGGCCGGTCCGTTGGAGCCGCTGCTGCTCGACGAGGCGGTCACGGACGTGCTCGTCAACGGCACCGACGGCGTGTGGGTCGACCGCGGCGCAGGTCTCGAGCCCGTCGCCTGCGACCTGGGGGACGCCCAGGCGGTTCGCCGGCTCGCGGTGCGCCTCGCGGGTCTTGCCAGGCGGCGCCTCGACGAGGCGAGCCCCTTCGTCGACGGACTCCTGCCCTCGGGGGTGCGGTTGCACGCGATGCTGCCGCCGCTCGTCGACGGCGCCGCCCACATCAGCCTGCGGGTTCCGCGACGACGCATCAGCACCCTGGAACACCTTCAGCGCAGCGGATCGATGCCGCCCGACTGGATGCCGGTGCTCGACGCGATCGTTCGCGGCCGGCACTCCTTCGTCATCTCGGGTGGAACGGGCAGCGGAAAGACGACGCTGCTGGCTGCGCTGCTGGCACGGGTACCGAGTACCGAACGCGTGCTCGTCGTCGAGGACGTCCGCGAACTCGACGTGCGCCATCCGCACGCGATCCGCTTGCAGACCCGGCCCGCAAACGTCGAAGGAAGCGGGCACGTCGACATGGTGGCCCTCGTGCGGCAATCGCTGCGGATGCGGCCCGACCGGGTCGTCATCGGCGAGGTCCGAGGCGCCGAGGTGCGCGAAATGCTCACCGCGTTGAACACCGGGCACGAGGGCGGCTGCGGCACACTGCACGCGAACAGCAGCGCCGACGTCATCGCTCGGTTCGAGGCCCTGGGCGCCCTCGCCGGGATGTCGCCCGGCGCCACCCGCAGCCAGCTGGCCAGCGCGGTCAGCATCGTCCTGCATCTTCGGCGCGGCGGCGGGCGGCGCTATGTCGAGAGCATCGGGCTCATCGAACCCGAGGATGGCGGCCTGTGCGTGGTGCCTGCCCTCGTGCAGGACCGCACCCCGGGCGGCCGCGATCCGCAGCACGGACAGGCCGCGCCGGCCATCGTCGCCCGAGCCTGTGAACCCGGCTGGACCCGCCTGGCCGACCTGCTCGACCGGGGGCTCTCATGACCGCCACACCCCCGCTGGGCGGCGGTCTCGGCGCGCTGTTGGCGGCGGTGCTCGTGGCCGCCGCGATCGCGCTGTGGCCCGGCTCCGGGCGGGCGGCGACGGTCTCGGGCTCCGGCAACGACCCGCGGAGCCGGTTTCGCCGGCCGTCCTGGCTGCGCCGGCTCACGGGTTCTCCCGATCGTGACGACGACATCGTGCACCTCGTCGAGGCCGTCGGCGCGGCACTGTCGGCCGGTCTCGGGCCGGCCGACGCGTTGCGGCTCGTCACCGACAGCCGCGCGGGCGGCAGGGCCGGGCGCAGCGAGGTCGATGACGTGTTGCCGTCCCTCGTGCTGCGGGCCCGCTCCGGCGACACGCTCTCGCAGGGGTGGCACGAGGTGGCCGACCGGCTCGGGTCGACGCAGGTGCGGCTGCTCGCGCGGGCCTGGGCGCTCAGCGAGTCGAGCGGGGCGCCGCTGGCATCGGCGGCGTCGACGGCGGCCCACCTGTTGCGGGCCGAGCGCGACCGGCGACGTCGGTCTCAGGCCGCGGTCGCCGGAGCGCGCGCGACGATCCGCATCCTCACGCTGCTTCCCCTCGGCGGCCCGGTGTTGGCGGCGTTGCTCGGCCTCGACCTCGCCCGTCTCTACGCCCAGTCCCCGGCGGTGTGGGCCTGCGTGGGCGGGGGACTGGCGCTCATCGTGGTCGGCCGATGGTGGGTCGGGCGGCTGGTCGCCGGGGCCGTCGCGGGCCCGATGCTGACATGACGGCGGGTGGCGTGAGCGCGGCGGTGTGGGCCGCTGCAGGAGTCGTGCTGGCGATCCTCGTCGTCCCCGGCTCCGGGCTCCGGGAGCGAGGCGGGCTGTCGCAGGTGGCGGGGCCGCGGGCGCCCGCATCGGTTCCGGTCGTCGAGATCGCTTCCGCCTTGGAGCTGCTCGCGTTGGCGATGCGCTCCGGCTGCGGGGTCGTCGAGGCGCTCGACCTGGTGGGCGCGGAGCTCGACGACGTCTGTGGGCAGCACCTGCGGACGGTGGCCGCCGCGCTGCGCTGGGGGTTGGCCGACGACGAGGCCTGGGGTGCCGTGCCGGATGCCTGGCGGCCCGCCGCCCAGGCCTTGGCGCTCGCAGCCGGAGCCGGTGTCGCACCCGCCGACCTGCTCGTCGCCGCCGCCGCCGACATCCGCCGCCAGGAGGAACACCGGCTCGAGACCGCCGCCACCCGCCTGGCCGTGCAGGTCGTCCTGCCCCTGGGGCTGACCTTCCTTCCCGCCTTCGTCGCGATGACAGTCATCCCCTTCGTGCTCGCGCTGACCGGCGACCTCATCCGGCTGTGACCAGGCTCCCGATCGTCTCGACCGGATCGCAGTAACCGCCCGCTGACGGCCTCGGCCCCTCGGCCGGGGTCGTCAACCGGCTCCCCATCGGGCTCTCGACTCGACCCCCAGTCCGGCCGCAGCGTGCGTTTATCCACAGGCGTGTTCGGGGGGTGTCGGTCGTCCACAGCCCGCGGTCGCGGGCTGCGCGCCGACATCGACGACGACCGCACGATGGCGGCGCAAGCACACCAACCCTTCGGAAGGACACGACATGTCTGTCACCCTCGTGCGACGCACCCGGACCTCCACCGCCGCCCTCGTGCGTCGCCTGCGACTCTCGGCCGAGGCGGGCATGACCACCGCCGAGTACGCCGTCGGTACCCTCGCCGCCTGCGCGTTCGCGGCGGTTCTCATGGCGGTCATCAAGTCCGGAATGGTCAAGCACCTCATCGAGGCGCTGTTCAAGACCGCGCTGGCCGTGATCAAGTGAGCGTTCGCCGAGCCCGGGACGACCAGGGCATGGTGACCGCAGAGTTCGCGGCGGCCATGCCCGCGGTCGCGCTGATTCTCGCCCTGGCCTGCTCGGTGCTCGGCTTCGTCGTCGACGAGATCCGCTGCCTCGATGCGGCCCGGGCCGCCGCCCGGTCCGCATCGAGGGGCGACTCCGTCCGCGAGACCCGCCAGGTCGCGCGGCGGCTGGCTCCGCCCGACGCCGCGGTCACGATCTCCGGGCGCGACGTCGTCACGGTCGTCGTCCGCGCCCCCGCGCGACGACTCGGTGGCTGGATGCCGACCGGGCCGGACGCGCAGGCCAGCGCGGTTCTGCCGCGGGAGCGTCCCCGATGAGCCGCCGACGCCCGCGCGGCGCGCCTCGGCCCCGCGAGGCACCCGAGACCGCCAGGCGTTCGCCGGCTCTGGACGGCGAACCCGTTCCCGAGCCTCGTGCCGATCTCGCCACGCGGCCGGCCAGGTGGAGCGGCGAGACCGGTAGCGGCTCGATGTTGGCGCTGGCGATCATCGGCGCCACCTTGGCGCTCATGACGGCCGCTTTCCTCCTGGGCGTGACGATCACGGCGACCCACCGGGCGCGGGCCGCCGCCGACCTGGCGTCGCTCGCCGGCGCGGCCAGGCTCCTGCGCGGCGCGGACGAGGTGACCGCCTGCTCGGTCGCGCGACGCGTCGGTGCCGAGAACGGAGCCCGCGTCCGGGCCTGCGAGGCCACCGGTGCGGCGAGCGAGACCGGCGCGGGCGAGCGCGGGGCGCAGCGGGCGCTGGGGTCACCCGGCTCGGTCCGCGTGGAGGCGGTGGTGCGCCTGCCCGCGCCGCTGACCCGGCTCGGCCCGGCCCGGTCGAGCGCGGTGGCGGGTTCCGCGGACCTGCAGAAGGCCGCACCGCGGGGCCGACGATGACCGCGCCGGGACCTGACCACAGCCTGCGCCCGGATAACGCACAGTTCAGTGTGTGGATGTCGGGGGTGGTCGCGCGAGCGGCGCAGGCCGCCGAGTCGCTCGCGCGGGCGGCCGTGGTGCTCGTCCTAGCCGGCCCGACGGTCTCTATCTGCGGGGTCCTGCGCCCCATCCTCCTGCGACGTGGGCGCCGGGCACTCGGTGAGCAGCAGGTCGAGCAGCCGCACGGCCCCGGCCTTGTCCAGGGGCTCGTTGCCGTTGCCGCACTTGGGCGACTGCACGCAGGCCGGGCAGCCTCGCTCGCAGGGGCAGGAGGCGACGGTCTCGCGGGTGCTGCGCAGCCAGGCGTGCCGCCGCCCGAAGCCGCGCTCGGCGATGCCGGCCCCACCGGCGTGCCCGTCGTAGATGAGCACCGTCGGCAACCCCGTGTCGGGGTGGCAGGCGGTGGAGACCCCGCCGATGTCCCACCGGTCGGCGGTCGCCAGCAGCGGCAGCAGTCCGATCGCCGCGTGCTCGGCGGCGTGGGCCGCACCCGGGATGTCGTCGGCGCGGATTCCCGCCGCCGCGAGCGCCTCCGGTGTGACCGTCCACCAGGTGGCCCGCGTCGGCAGGCGCCGTTGTGGCAGGTCGAGAGGGTGCTCGCCGATGACGTCGCCGGCCGGGGTACGACGAAGGAACGAGGTCACCTGCTCGCGCACGATCACGTGACCGTGGCTGACGCTGATCGGGCCGGCGGAGTGCTCGTCGATCACCCCGACGAGGTCGAAGGAACTCACCGATCGGGCCTGCGTGCGCCAGCCCGGGTCGCCGGCGACGACGAGGGCGGTGCCCGACTCCAGGTCGAGTTCGGTGACGACGTAGGTGCGCTGCTGATGCACGTACACCGCTCCGGTGTGCACGACCGCGTCGGCGCGAGGCACATCGACGGTGCCGAGCACCCGACCGCTGCGGCTCTCCACGATCGCGACACTGGAGCCGCTGCCGCGCAGGCTGGTCAGGTCGCAGGCCCGATCCTGCCTGGTCCAGTACCAGCCGTCGCGGCGGCGACGCAGCAGCCCGCGGCGTTCGAGCTCGGCCGCGAGGTCCAGCGTGCCCGGCCCGAAGACGGCCTCGTCCGCCGGGGTCAGCGGCACTTCGGCGGCGGCCGCCGCCAGGTGTGGGAGCAGCACGTAGGGGTTGGCCGGGTCGAGTCCGCACGCCTCGACGGGCTCCGCGAGCACCGCTTGGGGGTGCGCGACCAGATAGTGGTCGAGCGGGTCGTCGGAGGCCAGCAGCACGGCCAGGCTGTCGCGGCCCCGTCGCCCGGCGCGACCGGCCCGCTGCCACAGCGCCGAACGGGTGCCGGGCCACCCCGCCATGACCACCGCGTCCAGCCCGCTGATGTCGATGCCCAGTTCGAGCGCGCTCGTCGCGGCCAGCCCTCGCAACCGCCCGTCGCGCAGGCGTTCCTCGAGGTCGCGGCGCTCCTCCGGCAGGTAACCGCCGCGGTAGGCCGCGATCGCGTCGGCCAGCTCGCCGCGGCCGGCGCTGGGGCCCGCCTGGGTCGCGGTGACCTGGTGCGCGGTGTCGCCGAGGAGCCGGTGCCGAGCCCGGTCGGCGACGACCTCCACCCCGAGGCGGGAGCGCGCGAACACGACGGTCTGTACCCCACGCAGCGCGAACTCCGCGAGCAGGTCGCCCGCGCGCGTCAGGGCGCTGACCGGCTCACCCGGCGGCGGCCCGGCGTCCTCGTCGCGCGGGTCGACGAAGGCCATCGTCATCGCGGCCCGCGGCGAACCGTCGTGGGTGACGGGCTCCACGTGCAGGCCGGTGAGGCGGTGGGCATGCTGCGCCTCCTGCGCCATCGTCGCCGACGCGAGGACGAACGTCGGATCCGCCCCGTAGCGGGTCGCGACCCGCCGGATCCGGCGCAGCACCGCCGCGACGTGCGCGCCGAAGACGCCCCGGTACACGTGACATTCGTCCACGACGACGTACCGCAGCCCGCGCCAGAAACCCGCCCACGCCTCGTGCGCGGGCAGCATGCCGGCGTGCAGCATGTCGGGGTTGGTCAGTACGAGGCCGGCGTGCCGCCGGATCCAGCGCCGCTCGTCGGTCGGGGTGTCGCCGTCGTAGGTCGCCACCCGCACTCCCGGCACCTGCCAGGCGGCGATGCGGTGGGCCTGGTCGGCCGCGAGCGCCTTGGTCGGCGACAGGTACAGCGCAGTCGGGCGCCGGACCTGCGGCTCCTGCGTCTCGGCGAGGTCGGTCAGCACGGGCAGCAGATACCCCAGGCTCTTCCCGGAGGCCGTCCCGGTCGACAACACGACGTGGCGGCCCGCGCGGACGAGGTCGGCGGCCTGGGCCTGGTGGCTCCACAGCTCGCGGATGCCGTCGGCCTCCAGCCGGCGCCGCACGTGCGGGTGCACCCAGGCGGGCACCGGCGCGAGACGGGCCTCGCGCCGGGGCAGCCGGGCGACGTGCGCGAGCCGCGCGTGGCGTGGGCTGCCCAGCACGTCGCGCACGAGCTCGTCGGGGTCTGTGGTCGACATCGCCACAACCGTAGGTCGACGCACCGACAGGGCGCCCACACGGTCGGGGATGCGGCTGGCTAGAGTGGCGCCGCGGCACCTTCAACGTGAAAGGGGTTACGGGGCGTGGATCTGCTGCTGTCGTGCACCAACGACGGACCCGTCACCGTGGTGGATGCTCGGGGCGACATCGACGCGCTCTCCGCGCCCACGTTGCAGGAGCGTCTCGAGATGCACATCGCCGCCGGTCAGCGCCACCTCGTGGTCGACCTGTCCGGAGTGGGCTTCATGGATTCGACCGGTCTCGGGGTGCTGGTGGGCGCGCTGCGACTGGCCCGCCTGCACAACGGGTCGCTGCATCTGGTCGGGCCGCGCGAGCGCATCCACCGGATCATGGCCATCACCGGGCTCGACTCGGTCTTCGAGTTCGCGGACAGCCGCTCGGAGGCCATCGCGTTGGCGCTCGACACGGCTCAGGAGGCCGAGAGTGACGGCCGTGAAAACGCCGGCTGACCGTTTCATGTGAGTTACCGTCATGTGTCCTGTCGGGTCTTCTGTCTGGCGACCGGACAACCTATGCTGTACCCGTCGGTAGATCCCCGGGGGCAAGGCTTGACGCTTCCCCGTTAGCGGTCCACCGGCGTCTCCTCACTCCCAGGTGGTCCAGCCCAGGCGCCACGTCGAAGTCGACTGCGTCGGGCAGGAGAACTGTGTCAGGGCACCCGAATCTCACCGCTACTCGCACGCCCCGCTGGTCTCAGGGTCGCCACGTCGGCGAGATGGAGGCGAGCGAGCGTGACGCCCGCACAACCGAGTTGCTGCGCCGGGCGGCCATCGCCACCGGCGAGGACCGGCAAGAGTTGCTCGATGAGGTCGTGCTGATCAACGGTCCGGTCGCGGAGGCCATCGCCAGCCGCTATCGCGCCCGCGGCATCGACTCCGACGATCTCCTGCAGGTCGCCTATCTCGGTCTCGTCAAGGCCGCCCAGGGCTACCGGGAGGGAGAGGGGCCGGGCTTCCTGGCGTACGCGGTGCCGACGATCTCAGGGGAGCTCAAGCGGCATTTCCGTGACTTCGGCTGGATGGTCCGCCCGCCCCGGCGCCTGCAGGAGTTGCGCGCCGCCGCGCTCAGCGCCGCCGCCACGCTGCAGCAGGATCTCGGCCGCCCCGCCACCGACAGCGAGGTCGCCGCGGCCATCGGTGTCAACGTCAGTGCCCTCGTCGAGGTCGAGATCGCCGACGGCTGCTACAGCGCGCTGTCGCTGGATGCCACCGGGCCGGACGACACCGGGCCCACCCTGGCCGACATGCTCGTCGACGAGGCCGACGACTACGGGCACGTCGAGGCCCGCGAGCTGCTCCGCCCGGCGCTGGAGCATCTCAGCGACCGGGATCGCAAGATCCTCGGCCTGCGCTTCGGGCGGGGTTTCACCCAGGAGCAGATCGGGCATGAGATCGGCGTCAGCCAGATGCAGGTCTCCCGACTGCTGACCCGCATTCTTCGTGGGCTGCGGGAGGAGCTCGTCGACGAGCCTGCGGACGCCTGATCGCCGACTGCGTCCGGCGAAGGTCGTGTGGTGATTGTCGTCGCAGTGGCGCGGCGCGGCTCCGAGCGCTCTGATCGGGTGAGCTACTGTTCGTGCAGCCCGGGTTGTCGGGTTTAGGAACTTCTCGAACAGGGCTCGCTCGCGTCAGCGGCCCGACGCGTCCGGACAGGAGGAACGTGGTGACCGAGCCCCGCGCAGCCGATTTCGCTCACATCGCCATGGCGCTGCATGGCGCCGACGGGGTCAACGCCACCCTGGACCGCATCGCCGACCTCGCCTGCAAGACGGTCGAGTCCGACATGTGCGGGGTGATGGTCGTTCATCGCGGAAACCGCGTGGAGACCGCGGCCGTCACCGACGAGCGGGTGCGCCGGGCCGACGAGATGCAGATCGAGTGCGGCGAGGGCCCGTGTCTGGAGGCGATGGACGACCAATCGGTCTTCATCATCCACGACACCAGCACCGAGACCCGGTGGGAGAGCTGGTGCCGCCGGGTCACCGATCTGGATGTGCGCAGCGTGCTCTCGGTGCGCCTGTTCACGCTGCACCAGACCATCGGTTCGCTGAACATCTACTCGTCCCAGCCGCACCACTTCACCGAGCGCGACGCGGTCATCGGCGGGATCTTCGCCGGGCACGCCTCGGTGGCGCTCGCCGCCGCCCAGACGGAGGCGGGCCTGCGCGAGGCCATGGACAGCCGGCACATCATCGGGCTCGCCCAGGGCATGCTCATGGAGCGCTTCGACCTCGACCGGGAGCAGGCGTTCGCGGTGCTTCGCCGCTACTCCCAGGATCGCAACATCAAGCTGCGCAACGTCGCCCAGTACGTCGTCGACCGGCGCGGACTGCCCGAATAGCACCTGCCGCCGTGCCGCGTCGAGCCCGACGGCCGGCAACCGGCCGGGGTGCGCGACACTGTGGCGCATGAGCGTGCGCCCGCCCCGCATCGTGCCCGAACTGCTCGA
Source organism: Piscicoccus intestinalis (assembly GCA_039812445.1). Lineage (GTDB taxonomy): Bacteria > Actinomycetota > Actinomycetes > Actinomycetales > Dermatophilaceae > Kineosphaera > Kineosphaera intestinalis_A. The sequence continues at coordinate 11,425 of JBDIAM010000011.1, forward strand.
CCGGCTCCGCGACGACCTCACCCGCAGCGAGTTCACCGTCGAAGGCATCGAGGCGCTGCTCGGGCCGGTCGTCGGCGGGGCGTTGAGCCGGGAGCAGACGCTGCCCGTCGAGCGCGTCACTCGCACCGCGCAGGCCCCGGCGGCCGCGCTCGTGCGGTTGTTCACCCTCGGCGTCGAGGTGCCCTTCGACGCGGTCGACGCCGCGCTGCCGACGCTGGGCGGAGACGGTCTGGTCGAGCTCGGTCTGGCCGACCGCACGGGGGCCGACCTGCGGGCCCAGTGCGACCTGCGCCCGTACGGCGACGAGCAGCACACCTGGTGGGTGGCCTCCGACCTGGCGGTCTCGAGCCGGCGGGCTCCACTGGAGCCGGATCACGTGCTCGGGGTCGGCGGCGCGTCGCTGACGCTCGCCTCCTGGACCCCGCGGCCGAAGGTGCGCCGCGCCCTCGACATCGGCGTCGGGTGCGGCGTGCAGGCGCTGCATCTGGCCGGTCACGCGCAGCAGATCGTCGCGACCGACGTCTCCGAGCGCGCGCTGGGTTTCGCGCGCTTCAACGCCGCGCTCGCCGGCCAGCAGTGGGAGCTGCGGGAGGGCAACCTCGTCGAACCCGTCTCCGGGGAGCGCTTCGATCTCGTCGTCAGTAACCCGCCGTACGTCATCACCCCGCGTCGCGCCCGGGTGCCGCTGTTCTCCTACCGCGACGCGGGGCGCGCCGGCGACGGGGTCGTCGAGGACCTCGTGCGCGGCGTCGGTGACGTGCTCGAACCCGGCGGCATCGCCCACTTCATCGGCAACTGGGAGATCCGCGCCGATCTGGACTGGCGGGACCGGTGGCGCGGCTGGCTCGAGGGCACCGGGTTGGACGCCTGGGTCGTGCAGCGCGACGTGCAGGATCCGGCGCAGTACGCCGAGACCTGGGCGCGCGACGGCGGTCACCTGCCCGGCTCCTTCGTGCACGACGAGTTGTACGCCGCGTGGCTCGACGACTTCGCCTCCCGCGGGGTCGAGGGCATCGGGTTCGGCGTCGTCACGCTGCAGCGGCCGGCGACCGAACGGGAGCCGTTCGTCGATCTCGCGCAGGTGCCCGGGCCGGTGGCTCAGCCGATGGGGCCCGTCGTGCTCGCCGGGCTGCGGGCCCGCACCTGGCTCGCCGAGCACGACGACGCCGCGCTCCTCTCCGAGGCGTGGCGCGCCGCGGACGACGTGACGATCGAAACCCACTCGCGGCCGGGCGAATCCGACCCGCGGGTCATCCTCGCGCGACAGGGCGGCGGCCTGCGGCTCGCGCGCCGGCTCGACACCGTGACCGCCGCGCTGCTGTCGGTCTGCGACGGCGAGCTGAGCGCCGGTGCGGCGCTGAGCGCCATCGACGCGGTGCTCGAGCAGTCCGGCGCCGACGAGACCGATGATCGGGCGCGGACGACGCAGGTGCTGCGGGAGCTGGTGGCCGACGGTTTCCTCGTGCGCGACGAGGCCGGGGACTCGACGGAGTAGGTCGGCGACGGCACCGGCTCAGCCGAACTGCCAGGACCCCTTCGACAGCCCGAACCAGAACCCGTCGACCTCCCGCGAGGAGTCGAACGCGGAGCCCTCGCCGAGGGCCGCGCCGAGGGAGACGTACAGCGGCGCCCAGTGCTCGGTGCGCGGGTGCGCCTGCCCGAAGGCCGGGGCGGCGTGGGCCGCGTCGAGCAGGGCGTCGACGTCCTGGCGCTCGATCGCCTGCCGCGCCCAGTCGTCGAACTCCACCGACACGCTCGGCGCGGGGGAGTCGGAGGCGGTGCCGGCGCCGATCCAGCGCAGGTTGTGCGTCGTGAAGCCGGAGCCGACGATGAGCACGCCCTCCTCGCGCAGCGGCGCCAGCCGGCGACCCAGCCGCAGCAGCGTCGCCGGATCGAGGGTCGGCAGGCTCAGCTGGAGCACCGGCACGTCGGCCTCCGGATACATCTCGACGAGCGGCACGTACGCGCCGTGGTCGAGCCCGCGGTTCTCGTCGCGGCGCACGCCCCCGATCGCGGCCGGCCCGCGCCGGTCGCCGAGCAGGGCGTCGACGCGGTCGGCGAGCGCGGGCGCCACCGGGGCGTCGTAGCGCACCGAGTAGTAGTGCTGCGGGAATCCCCAGAAGTCGTAAGACAGCTCGTGCGGCGCCACGGAGGCGGACACGGTCGCGGGCGAGGCCTCCCAGTGCGCGGAGACGATGAGGATCGACTCGGGCCGCGGCAGCCGCTGCGACCAGTCGGCGAGTTGGCGTGTCCAGACGGCGTCATCGGCCAGTGGCGGGGCACCGTGGGACAGATACAGCACGGGAGAGATCACATATCGAGCGTACCGGCGGTACGTGATACGTCAAGTAAACGAAGTCGGGGAAGGATTCTCGGGTTGTCGGTGGGAGGCGTTACGGTGCTAGGCGCACGTGGTGGTGAAGAACGGGCCACGACGCATGGTTGAGGGTGGAGGGTGCACGTGAGCGACAGCCAACTACGGCGGCTCGTCATCGTCGAGTCGCCGAACAAGGTGCCGTCGATCGCGAATTACCTCGGTGAGGGCTACGACGTCGAGGCGTCGGTGGGCCACATCCGCGACCTGCCCAACCCCTCCGAGCTGCCGGCGGACATGAAGAAGGGGCCCTACGGCAAGTTCGCCGTCGACGTCGACAACGACTTCGACCCCTACTACGTCATCGACGCCGACAAGAAGAAGAAGGTCACCGAGCTGCGCCGCGCGCTCAAGGAGGCCGACGAGCTCTACCTGGCCACCGATGAGGACCGCGAGGGCGAGGCCATCGCCTGGCACCTGCTCGAGGTGCTCAAGCCCAAGGTGCCGGTGCGCCGCATGGTCTTCAACGAGATCACCCGCGAGGCGATCCAGCGCGCGGTCAACCAGACCCGTGACCTCGACACCCGACTCGTCGACGCCCAGGAGACCCGCCGCATCCTCGACCGGCTCTACGGCTACGAGGTCTCCCCGGTGCTGTGGCGCAAGGTGCGCCAGGGCCTGTCCGCCGGGCGCGTGCAGTCGGTCGCCACCCGCATCGTCGTCGAGCGCGAGCGCGAGCGGATGGCCTTCAAGACCGCGCAGTACTGGGATGTCGTCGGCGAGTTCGCCCGCGGCTCAGAGGCCTTCCGAGCCCGGCTCACCGCGCTGGATGACACCCGCGTGGCCGCCGGGCGCGACTTCGCCGACGACGGCACGCTGGTCACCAGCACGGTGCGCCACGTCGACGAGGCCACCGCGCGCGCCGTCGCGGAGGCGGTGCAGGGCGTCACCGCCACCGTCAGCGCCGTCTCCGAGAAGCCGTACACCCGACGCCCGTCGGCGCCGTTCACGACGAGCACGCTGCAGCAGGAGGCCTCCCGCAAGCTGCGGATGAACAGCCGCACCGCGATGCGCGTCGCCCAGCGGTTGTACGAGAACGGCTACATCACCTATATGCGCACCGACTCCACGACGCTGAGCGAGTCGGCGCTCACCGCGGCGCGCACCCAGGCCCGCGACATGTACGGCGCCGAGTACGTGCCCGACGCCCCGCGCCGCTACGAGAAGAAGGTCAAGAACGCGCAGGAGGCGCACGAGGCGATCCGCCCCGCCGGAGACCGATTCCGCACGCCCGCGCAGGTCGCCGGGCAGCTGCGCGGCGAGGAGTTCGCCCTCTACGAGCTCATCTGGAAGCGCACGGTCGCCTCGCAGATGGCCGACGCCCGCGGCTCGACCGCCTCCGTGCGGGTGCGGGTGCCCACCCAGGGCGCGGCCGGCACGACGACCGCCGACTTCTCCGCCTCCGGCACCGTCATCACGTTCCGCGGCTTCCTCGCCGCCTACGAGGAGGGCCGCGACGAGGAGGAGACCGCCGCGCGCGGCGCCGCCAACGCCGCCCGCGAGGAGGAGCGCCGGCTGCCCAAGCTCAGCGAGGGTGTCGACCTCGACACCCGGCACGCGGAGGCCGACGGGCACGAGACCTCCCCGCCCCCGCGGTACACCGAGGCCACGCTCGTCAAGGCGATGGAGGAACTCGGCATCGGCCGGCCCTCGACGTACGCCGCGACGGTGACGACGATCCAGGACCGCGGTTACGTGCACACCCGGGGTAACGCGCTCGTGCCGACGTGGTTGGCGTTCGCGGTCACCCGGCTGCTCGAGGAGCACTTTCCGCGGCTCGTCGACTACCAGTTCACGGCCCGCCTCGAGGAGGATCTCGACGAGATCTCCAACGGCGACATCGGCCGCGTCGAGTGGCTGCAGCGGTTCTACTTCGGCGACGAGGCCAAGAGCGTCGAGGGGTTGCGCCACCTCGTCGAGGATCTCGGCGAGATCGACGCCCGCGAGATCAGCACGATCCCCCTCGGCGAGGGGCTCGTCGTGCGCGTCGGCCGCTACGGCCCGTACCTGCAGGACCTGGCCGACGGCGACGACCAGCCGCGGCGCACCTCGGTGCCCGACGACGTCGCCCCCGACGAGATGACGCCCGAGCGCGCCCGCGAGCTGCTCGCGCAGTCCTCCGACGACGGGCGTGTGCTCGGGCAGGACCCGGCCACCGGCCACGACATCGTCGCCAAGGCCGGACGCTACGGGCCGTACGTCACCGAGGTGCTCCCCGAACCGGCCGCCGAGACGGCCGCGGACGGCGAGAAGCCCAAGCGCACCCGCAAGGCCGCCAAGCCCAAGCCGCGCACGGCCAGCCTGTTCAAGAGCATGGACCTGAGCACGATCGACCTGGAGACGGCGTTGCGGCTGCTGTCGCTGCCCCGAGTCGTCGGCGTCGACGAGGAGGGCCAGGAGATCACGGCCCAGAACGGCCGGTACGGGCCGTATCTGCGGCGCGGCACCGACTCCCGGTCGCTGACCGACGAGCAGCAGATCTTCGACCTCACCTTGGACGAGGCGTTGGCGATCTACGCCCAGCCCAAGCAGCGCGGGCGAGCCGCCGCCAAGCCGCCGCTGGCGGAGCTCGGGCCCGACCCCGTCTCCGGAAAGCCGGTGGTGGTCAAGGACGGTCGCTTCGGCCCGTACGTCACCGACGGCGAGACCAACGCGACGCTGCGGCGCGACGACGACCCCGAGACGCTCGCGCCGGAGCGCGGCTTCGAGCTGCTCGCCGAGAAGCGCGCCAAGGGCCCGACGACGCGCCGCACCCGCAAGGCGCCGGCGAAGAAGAGCGCCGCCAAGAAGACGACGACGCGCTCCAGCGCCGCCAAGAAGACGACGACCGCCAAGAAGACGGCGTCGAGCAGTTCTCGCGCGACGGGTCGCGCCGCGCGCGAATCCTGAGCGGTGGGCCCCAGCGGCCCGCCCCTCGACGGCACGTTGCGCATCGGCGCACGCTCATTCGCGCCGAGCGAGCGGCTCGTCATGGCGATCGTCAATCGCACGCCGGATTCGTTCTACGACCCCGGCTCGACGTGGACGCCTGATCGAGCCCTGGCCCGCGTGCAGGAGGCGGTGGCCCAGGGCGCGGACCTCGTCGACATCGGCGGGGTGAAGGCGGGGCACGGGCAGTTCGTCGACGAGGCCGAGGAGATCCGCCGCGTCGTGCCGTTCGTGGAGACGGTCCGCGCCCGCTGGCCGGAGCTGCTCATCAGCGTCGACACGTGGCGCTCCGGCGTGGCCGCCGCAGCCTGTCGGGCCGGCGCCGACCTCCTCAACGACGCGTGGGGCGGAGTCGACCCCGAGCTGGCCGGTGTGGCGGCTGAATTCGGCGCCGCGCTGGTGTGCACGCACACCGCCGGCCTCGCGCCGCGCACCAACCCGCACCGCATCGAGTACGACGACGTGGTGGCCGACGTCGTCGACGCGTGCACGACGCTGGCGCGGCGGGCGCTGGCCGAGGGCGTCGACCCGAGCCGGATCATCGTCGACCCCGCGCACGACTTCGCGAAGACCACCGCCCACTCCCTCGAGGTGACGCGGCGCCTGGGTGAGCTCGTCGCCACCGGCTGGCCGGTGCTCGTCTCGGTCTCCCGCAAGGACTTCGTGGGGGAGAGCCTCGATGCGCCGACCGAGGCGCGGCTGCCGGGCACGCTCGCGGCCACCGCCATCGCCTCCTGGCTCGGGGCGCGGATCCATCGCGTGCACGATGTCGCGGCGGTGCGGCAGGCCCTCGATCTCACCTCGTGCGTCGCGGGGGAGCGGCTGCCGGCGCGTCCGCTGCGGGGGCTGCGGTGACCCTGTCGGCGGTGGTCTTCGCGCCCCATCCGCCGCTGCTGCTGCGCGCCAACGCCGGCCTCGTCGACGTCGGGGCGCCGCTGCGGCGCGAGTGCCTGGGCGCGCTCACGGCCGCGGCCGACCGGGGCGCGGACCGGGTCGTGCTGCTCACCGGCCGCGACGAGCGCAGCGGCGAGCGGCCCCGCAGCACGGCCGCCCCGCTCGGGGTGCGGGTCGGTCGAGAGCTGTTGTCGCTGGCTGGGATCGGGGCGCCGATCGAGGTCGTCACGGTGGGGCGGGCGGCCGACGGACCGGCCGTCGAGACCGCCGCCGCAGGGGTGCGCGAGCGCTGTGCCGGTAGCGACCGGGTGCTGCTGCTCGTGCTCGGCGACGGCAGCGCTCGGCGCGACACCGACTCCCCGGGGTTGCCCGATGAGCGGGCGCTGGCCTACGACGCGGCCCTGCTCGCGGCGCTGGCCCGCGCCGACGCCCCGGCCCTGGCGCGGCTCGACGCCGACGGCCGCGACGAGGAGCTGCTCATCGCGGGCCGGGCGGCCCTGCAGGTCGCGGGGCGGGTGGTCGCCGGCGCGGCCCCCGACCTCGTGCCGACGCCGTGCGGCGCGGCGTTCGTCGACGGCTTCGGCGTGGCCTACGCCGTCGGCTGGTGGTCGTGCGTGCCCGGCTCGCATGCGGTCGCTCAGCCTGGCCGGCCCGGCGCGGATGTCGAAGCGGTGGGCGGAGCTTCTCGGGAGGGCCGCGGCTGCGGTGGTGGGCCGGAAGGATGGGTGCCATGACCTACATCGCGACCGCCAAGAGGGGGGATCACGGCTGGGAACTCCACGTCGAGGACGTCGGAGTCACCCAATGCACCACGCTCGATCGGGTCGATCGCCAGGTCCGCGACTACCTCGCAACGATGCTCGACATCGACCGCCTCGACGACGACATCACCATCAGGGCGGGAGCGGTCAGCGAGCGGCCCAGCCGTGCCTGACCGGTCGGAGCGGGGCCGTCGGCGCGGGCTGCGGGACGCGTGTCGGTGGGCTCACCTAGGCTCTGACCATGCCCACGCCAGTCAACGACGACTCCGCCAGGGGCCGCGCCCAGCGCTCGGCCGCCGCGGTCCCCGACGATGCGGCCGGCGGGCCGACGGGAGGCTCGTCGGCGCCCGAGGGCGACACCGGCCTGTTCGTCGTCTTCGAGGGCGGAGACGGCGCGGGCAAGTCCACTCAGGCCGGGCTGCTGTCGCAGTGGCTGGCCGAGCAGGGCATCGACCACGTGCTCACCCGGGAGCCCGGCGGCACCGCGTTGGGGGAGCGGCTGCGCGAGGTGTTGCTGCACAGCAGCGACGGCCTCGGCGCCCGCGCCGAGGCGCTGCTGTTCGCCGCCGACCGCGCCGAACACGTGGAGCGGCTCATCATCCCGGCGCTCGACAGCGGGCGTTGGGTGGTCTGCGACCGCTATGTCGACTCCTCGATCGCCTACCAGGGCGGGGGCCGCGACCTCGACGTGCGCCAGATCGGGGCGCTGTCGCGGTGGGCCACCGCCGGTCTCGTGCCCGACCTCACCGTGCTGCTCGACGTCTCCGTCGCCGTCGGCGCCGCTCGGCGCCAGGGGCCGGCCGACCGCATGGAGTCGGAGTCCGTCGCCTTCCACGAACAGGTCGCCCAGCGGTTCCGCGACCAGGCGCTGCGAGCGCAGGACCGCTACCTCGTGCTCGACGCCACCCGGCCCCCGTCCGAACTCGCGCGGGCCGTGCGCGAGAAGCTCGCGCAGATCATCGAGGCGCCGGCACCGGGGTTGCGCGTGGTGCGCGACGGGTCGGGGCGGGCCGGTTCCGCCACCGGCTCCGGCGGTGGCTCCGCCTCGGGCCGCTCGGGTGGCTCCTCCGGCTCGGGCGGCTCGGACGGCTCGGGCGGTTCGGACGGCTCGGGCGGCTCGGGCGGGCGGGGCGACCCGAGGTGAGCGTCTGGGACGACCTCGTCGGGCAGTCTCAGACCGTCAAGACGCTGTCGATGGCGGTGGCCGACCCCGAGCGGATGACCCACGCCTGGCTGTTCACCGGCCCGCCGGGGTCGGGACGCAGCAACGCGGCACGGGCGTTCGCGGCGGCGCTGCTGTGCCCCGACCAGGGCTGCGGGCACTGCCGGGAGTGCCGCACCGCGCTCGACGGCACCCATGCCGACGTGGAGTTCGTCGCCACCGAGGGGCTGTCGATCCAGGTGCAGCAGGCCCGCGAGCTCGCGTTGCTCTCGGCGCACCGGCCCTCGGTGGGCGCCTGGCGGATCATCGTCGTCGAAGACGCGGACCGGCTCACCGAACGCGCGGCCGACGCCCTGCTCAAGGCGATCGAGGAGCCGGTGGCCCGCACCGTGTGGATGCTGTGCGCCCCCAGCCTCGAAGACGTCATCATCACGCTGCGCAGCCGCAGCCGACACGTGCGGCTGCGCACCCCGCCGACGAGCGCGGTCGCCGATCTGCTCGTGCGCCGCGACGGCGTCGACCCGCCGATGGCCCGGTACGCGGCCCGCGCCGCGCAGAGCCACATCGGGCTGGCGCGGCGGCTGGCCCGCGACGAGGGCGCCCGCATCCGGCGCCGCGACGTCGTCAAGCTCGCCAACCGCATCCACACGACGGTCGACGCGGTGGCCGCCGCGGCCGACCTGGCCTCGATCGCCGACGAGGAGTCGGGCGCCGCGGGCCAGGAGCGCGACGCCGCCGAGCGCGCCCGGCTGCTGGAGACCCTCGGGGCCGATCCCGCGGCCCGGACGCTGCCGCCTCCGGTGCGGGCCCGGCTCGCGGCCCTGGAGAAGGAGCAGAAGACCCGCGCCACGCGGTTCGCGCGCGACATCGTCGACCGCTGCCTCATCGACCTGACGTCGGTCTACCGCGACGCCCTCATGCTGCACCTGGACGCCCCCGTCGAGCTCGTCAACGAAGACCTGCGCCCCGAGGTGGAGAAGCTGCGGCGGTCGCGCTCGCCGGTGCAGCTGCTGGCGGCGATGGACGCCATCGCCACGGCCCGCGAGCGCATCGACGCCAACGTGCCGCCGGCCCTCGCCCTGGAGGCGATGGCGGTCGGCCTGCGCGCCCCGCGCGGCTAGCGCACGGGTCGGCTGCACGGGTCGGCTGCACCCTCGACCCGCATCGCGAGAACCGCTGAAACACAATGTGACTCGTCCGGAATGCGGTGTCAGCCGGGTCTGGCGGGCGTCTTGTCGGTGCGGGCCGGTAGCGTGATCCCGGTAACCCAGATGACCCCGGACGACCCCGAGTTCGGCACGAATGTCGTTTTCGACCGTTGCATCAGCCAGACACCCGACGATCGAAGGAGCCCATGTGAGTCGCGCACACCAGAGCCGGTGGCGGTTCGTCTCGGCGGTCTGCGCGCTCGTGCTGGCCGTGGCGGGTTGCAGCGCCGCCGACGATTCGCCGGGCCCCGACACCGCCTCCGAGGCGCCCCAGGGTGCCGCGGGTGCCACCGCGCCTCCGCAGGGCCAGGAGCAGCTCGCGTCGTACTACACCCAGCAGCTCCAATGGGGTGCCTGCGACGGGGTGAGCGGCGCGATGGAGGGAGCGCAGTGCGCCTGGCTCGAGGTACCGATCGACTACGACAACCCCGGAGCCGGTGACACCCGGCTGCGGGTGCTCAAGGTGCCGGCCACCGGGCAGAAGAGCGCGTCGCTGCTGGTCAACCCCGGCGGCCCGGGGGGCTCGGCGGTCGACTACGCGAACATGTCCGACTTCGTCGTCTCCAGCGACGTGCGCCGCAGCCACGACGTCGTCGGCTTCGACCCGCGCGGCGTCGGGCACTCCGAGCCGATCGTGTGCCTCGATCCGCCGCAGGTCGACGAGATGCTCGGCATGGACCCGACCCCCGACGACGAGGCCGAGTTCCAGGCGCTGCAGCGGTCCGCGCAGCAGTTCGGGCAGGCCTGCCAGCAGAAGTACCCGCAGATCCTGCCGCACGTCTCGACGGTCGACGCGGCCAAAGACATGGACGTGCTGCGGGCGGCCCTCGGCGACGAGAAGCTCAGCTACCTCGGCAAGTCCTACGGCACGTTCCTCGGCGCGACGTACGCGGGCCTGTTCCCGCAGCGGGTCGGCCGGCTCGTGCTCGACGGGGCCCTCGCGCCCGACCTCACCAGCGAGCAGATGAACATCGGCCAGGCCACGGGCTTCGAGACGGCCACCCGGGCGTACGTGCAGGCGTGCACGTCCGAAGGCAACTGCCCGCTCGGGCGCGACCTCGACGGCGGCATGAACCAGCTGCGTGAGTTCCTGCGCGGGCTCGACGCCACACCCCTGCCGATCACCGGCGACGCGCGGGTCAAGCAGCTCACCGAGGGCTGGGCGACCCTGGGCCTGGCCCGGGCGATGTACGACGAGACGTCGTGGGACGCCCTCACCGACGCGCTGCGGGCGGCCGACGGCGGCGACGGCACGCAGCTGTTCGACCTGGCTCAGGAGTACGCCGACCGCAGCAGCGACGGCAGCTACCCCGGCAACATCATGCAGGTCATCTCCGCGGTCAACTGCCTCGATCGCGGGTCGCAACCGCAGAGCTTCCAGCAGCTGCAGCAGCTCGGGCAGCGGTTCGCCGAGCAGGCGCCGACCTGGGGCCCGTACATGGCCTACGGCTCGGTGTCGTGCGACTACTGGCCGGTGCCCGCCACCGGCAAGCCCGAGAAGATCACCGCCGCCGGCGCCGCCCCGATCGTCGTCGTCGGCACCACCCGCGACCCCGCCACCCCGTACGAGTGGGCCGAGCAGCTCGCCGACCAGCTCGAGAGCGGACGCCTGGTCACCTACGACGGAGACGGGCACACCGCCTACATGCGCTCCAACGACTGCATCGACAAGGCCGTCGACAACTACCTCATCAACGGCACCCCGCCCGACGACGGGCTCAAGTGCTGAGGCTGCTCGGAGCCGGTTCGGCGGCCTCGGCTGCTCCCGGCGCCGGTTTGGGCGCGGCAGACCCGATCCGTATACTGTCGTGAGCGCCCGACCGGGTGCACCTGCCGCTTTAGCTCAGTCGGCCAGAGCGATTCACTCGTAATGAATAGGTCGTCGGTTCGATTCCGACAAGCGGCTCAGAGCACGCCCCCGACTCCGGTCGGGGGCGTTTCTGGTTCCTCCCGGGCCTGCCAAAGACTCTGTCGCGCTCGCGGCTCGGCGTCGCGGCTGCAGTCGCACCGGCGAGCGCTGACCGCAACGCCGGGCGCGATTGGACCGAGGCCGGTGAGCCGTCAGCGGTGCGCGATGTCGATGACGAGGCGGTCGCCGCGGCCCGGGGCGGTGAGCACGAAGGCGCGCATCGGCAGCCACTTGGAGACCCCGAGGCCGAGCGTCGTCTGGCCCTCGAACGAGCCGGCCCACGCGACCTGCCGCAGCGCGCCGAAGCCGCGGGTCGGCACGACCTGCGCCCGATCGCGCGGCCGGTACGTCGAGCGCCACTGGTCGTCGTGCGACGGCGCTCCGACGATGACCTCGATCGCCGCCCGGCCGCGCAGCCGCACCCGATCGCCGCTGCCCTCCTCGTACACGGCCGGCACGTACCGGACGCTGTAGCCACCGGCTCCGAGCGCGGCGTCGACGTCGATGACGAGCCGGTCGAAGCACGCGTGCCGCCCGGCCCGCACGCCCTCGATGTGGCTGTCCGACAGCTCCACCGGCAGGGTGCCCTTCGCGCCGGTGCCCCATCGGGTGTCGCATCGGGCCGAGCCGATCGGGGCCGGCGCGGTCGGGCCCGTGGCCGCCGACACGCCCCCACCTGAGCCGAGGATCGCCGCCGCAGCCGCGAGCACGACCAGCGCGCGTCGAACAGAACTCATGTGATCCCCCTTGATCACGCCGGGCTCGCCGCCCGGCGACCGGTCCGCGTCGCCCCCGGTACCCCCACGACGCGGTGTATCCACCCGTCATACGCTCCCCGCCAAGGTCGCGTCCAGGGCTGACGCGGTCACGAATCGGTACCGGATCCAGACGTCCGTATACAAGCCGACGCGGCGAACCGGTTCCTGGCGCAGCGGTTTTCGTCGAGAAACCGGCTCCCGGCAACTCTTCCGTAGGGTGAGTGTCTCCGGTCCGGGCGGGTTGGCCCGTAGGCTTGCACTCGTGAGGCCCGTGGGGACCGGCAGCGGCCGGAGGGGCCTCGGATCGTCAGGGAACGAACAAATGGGGGTGCCCGTGCGGGCTCGAATGCTGGTCGGAATCTCGACCGTGATGTTGGTGGCGGCCTGTGGCACCGGGGGCGCGACCTCCGGACAGGCGGAGCAGGGCCAGAGCCCGGCCGCGGAACAGGCCGCGACCCAGTCTGCGACCAGCGCGTCGCCTGGCGTCGAGATCGTGCCCAAGCGCACCGACATCGTCTACGCCGAGGACGGTATGGACGAGCACAAGCTCGACCTGTACATGCCCAACGCCGACACGGACAAGGGCGCGGGACCGTTCCCGACCGTCGTGTTCGTGCACGGAGGCGGTTGGGCCGGCGGCGACAAGGCCGACATCAACAACGAAGAGATCCAGATGAACCAGCTGCGCGACGTGCTGCTGGAGCACGGCTACGCGATCGCCAGCGTCAACTACCGGCTCATGCCGAACGGCACGTTCCCGGAGCCGATGCAGGACGTCGCCGCCGCGGTGCGATACCTGAAGAAGAACGCCGGCCAGTACGGCCTCGACGCGCAGCGCTTCGCCATGCTTGGCGACTCCGCCGGCGGGCACCTCGCGACGATGGTCGGCATGACGCCGGACAACAAGGAACTGCAGGGCACGATCGGCGTCACCGACACCGACACGAAGGTCGACGCGATCGTCGACTACTACGCGCTGTTCGACCTCACCAAACGCACCGAGGACCAGCAGAACGGTCCGTGCCAGCGGGCCAAGCCGGGCGCGGAGTCGTCGCACGGCCAGCTCATCGGCGCCGACCCGGACAGCCCCGACGGGGAGAAGGTCGCGGCCAAGGCGAGCCCGATCACGTACGTCAACGCGAACACCCCGCCGGTGCTCATGTTCCACGGCACCGAAGACTGCACGACGCCGCTGCCGCAGGCGCAGCGCTTCGAGGCCGCGCTCAAGGCCGCCGGCGTGCCGACCGAGCTGACGGTCGTCGACGGCGCGGAGCACGCGGCGCCCGCGTTCTTCGAGTCCCAGGAGAACAAGGACCAGCTCATCCGCTTCCTCGACACCTACGTCAAGAACTGACCCAACGTCGCTGAGAACTGCGTGTCGTGGTCAGGACTGCGGTCCGTGCCGCAGTCCTCACCGTGACACGCAGTTCTCGCGGTCGTGGTTGCTTGTCGCCGCGCGCCCGTGGGCCGTGCGGGAGTTCGTAGACGTCATCCCGCAGAAACATCGGCCCACTCGTCCATGACCTGGCGCATCACGGCGCGATCGTCGGGATCGTTCATCGCCCGCCGCGCGTCGGTCCGCATCCGCTCGCGGCGCCGCAGCTGAGCGGACTCGAGCAACGCCCGACGGACCGCGTCCGACACCGCGGTGCCGTCGGCTGTGAGTTCGGCGAGGGCCGCCTCGGCCTCACCCGGGATGCGCATCCACGAGCCCCATGCCGGCTGGGTACGCGCCTGTCTTACAGATGTCGTACGCGTCGGGTGTGGATGACGGGCGGCCGTCGGATCGGCTCGGCGCGCGAGGCCCGGGCGACCTACCGTGGTGCGATGACCGCCTACGACCTCACGCAGCGATACCGCGTCGACGGCCCGCCGGCGCTCCTGACGGGAGTGCAGGCCATCGCGCGGTTCCTCGCCGAGCAGCGCGCCCTCGACGCGCGGCACGGCCGCGACGTCGCCCTCTTCGTCAGCGGCTACCAGGGCAGCCCCCTCGGCGGGCTCGACCGACTCCTCGCCTCGGAGCCGGATCTGCTGGCCGACAACGCGATTCACCTGCGGCCCGCGGTCAACGAGGAACTCGCGGCCACCGCCGTCTGGGGGAGCCAGTCCGAGCTGCCGACCGGCACGCGCACCCACGACGGCGTCGTCGGGGTCTGGTACGGCAAGGCGCCCGGCGTCGACCGCGCCACCGACGCGCTGCGACACCTGACGATGTACGGCGTCAATCCCGCCGGCGGCGTCGTGCTCCTCGCCGGCGACGACCCGGCCGCCAAATCCTCCACGGTGCCCGCCGTCAGCGAACGCACCCTGTCCGCCATCGGCGTGCCGGTGCTGTTCCCCCGCAACGCCGCCGAGGTCGTCACCTACGGGCTGCACGCCGTCGCGATGAGCCGGGCCACCGGCTCCCCGGTGGCGCTGAAGATCGTCGCCGACGTCGCCGACGGAGCCTGGGTGGTCGGCGACGACGCCCGCGTCGAGCCCGTCACGCCGACGATCACGTGGGACGGCGCGCCGTGGGCGTTCCGGCAGAGCCCCCCGCTCGTCGGCAGCGCCCGGATCGTCGCCGTCGAGGCGCAGCTGTTCGGCCCGCGCGCCGCCATGGTGCACGCCTACGCCGCGACCAACCGCCTCGACGAGGTGACCGTGGAGCCGGGCCGGACCGCCTCCCGGGGGATCATCGCGACCGGGCCCGCATACGACTCGATGATGCAGGCGCTGCTCGACCTCGGCGCCGACGACGCCACGCTGGCCGAGAGCGGGGTGCGGGTGCTGAAGGTCGGCATGATCACGCCCCTGGAGCCGACGGCCGTGCGCGAGTTCGCGAGCGGCCTGGAGGAGATCCTCGTCGTCGAGGACAAGACCTCGTTTCTGCAGACCCAGGTGCGCGACGTGCTCTACGGCACGCCCGACGCCCCGCGCGTCATCGGCAAGACCGACGCCGACGGCGCCCCGCTCGTGCCCGCCGACGGCGAGCTGACCCCCGGCCGGCTGCACGCCCCGCTGCGCCGCGCCCTCGGTGCCCACCTGTCGCTGAGCCCGCCTCCGGCGCAACGCACCCCGCTGCCGGTGACGCCCGTGGCGAGGGCTCCCTACTTCTGCTCCGGCTGCCCGCACAACCGCTCCACGGCGGTGCCCGAGGGGTCCCTGGCCGCCGGCGGCATCGGCTGCCACACGCTCGTGACGACCTCGCGCCGCACCGACAGCGCGGTCACCGCCTTCACGCAGATGGGCGGCGAGGGCGCCCAGTGGATCGGGCAGGCGCCGTTCACCGACACGAACCACATCTTCCAGAACATCGGCGACGGCACGTACTTCCATTCCGGGCAGCTCGGCGTGCAGGCGTGCGTCGCGGCCGGGGTCAACATCACGTTCAAGCTGCTGCACAACGACGTCGTCGCGATGACCGGCGCGCAGGC
>JBDIAM010000012.1:0-25938 GCA_039812445.1 Piscicoccus intestinalis
CAACCTCGTGGCGGCGCTGCCGTCGAACGGCGTGACCATCGATCCGATGACGACGCCGAAGTGGACCGGGCAGGTCAACGGCGACTTCATCCAGGTCGGCAACGGCGTGCTCGTTTGTGACCCCTACAGCTGGAGCACCAGCTACTGCAGCAATCTGCATGCCGGGTCGAACGGCTATTACAACGACGACGTCAGAATGGCCTATAACGTTCCCGCCAATACCGGTTGGGTGAACGGCTCGTCGGCTACAGTTACCGTTCCAGCGGGCGCGAGGGTTGTTTATGCCAAGCTGTTCTGGGCAGGAAACACCGGATTCTACAACGATGGGTCGTCGTTGAGTCCCGGGTGCCAGTCGAGCGGAGGGTACTATTCGGCCCCGTCGTCGTCGCTGACCATGGGCACCGTCAGCATCAACATCAACGGAACGACCTCCACTGTGGCTGGGGCCGTGACGCAGGAAGCTCGGGGGAACGTCAGCTCTGGGACCGCGACCTACTACTCCTCCGACGCCGAGATCACGAGCCTTTTCGGGAACTTCCCGTCCGGTTCCGCTCAAACGATCGCGGTAGGCAACGTTTATGCACCCAGGGCAGCGGTTGCTTTGGTGGTTGGGCTCTCGACGTCGTGTACGACTTCGGCGCCTATGTGCCCGGCAACACCCAGTCTCAGAAGCGTGCGATCTACCAGTTCGACGGTCACGTGCGACAGTTCGACGGCGACCCCAACCAGACCATCACGCTGACCGGCCTTAACCCCCAGGGCACCGGAGCTCGTGCCGGGTTCGTCGCCTACGAGGGCGACCGGGCCATCGGCGGCGACGTCGTCCGGTACAGCGACAGCACCACGGCGTCAGGCCCTCTCACGGGCCAGGTGAGGGCCAACAACAACATGTGGGTGGGTTACGCGCAGGGCGCAACTCGTTATTACGGCACGGCGACGGATTTCTACAACGCCAGCGTTGACGCGTATTCGCTTACACTGCCGGGGCTCGTCACCGGTGACACCTTCATGACCCTGCAGTTGTCCACGACGCAGGACTCCTACCTCATGCAGAACGCCATCGTCTCGGTGCCGACCGCGGACGTGTCGATCTACAAGACCGCCGCCAACGGTGACCCGTTCCAGGTGCTACTGCCTGGCCAGGCGCCGACGTTCAAGATCACCGTCTACAACTCCGGAGGCGGGGCCCCCGTCACCAACGCCGTCGTCACCGACCAACAGGTGCCCGGCTGCTCGACAACTGCGGGGCAGATCCCCACCCTGGCCATCGCCGCGAGCTACAGCTACACGTGCACGGCCCCTGTGACGAGCACCGGCTATACGAATATGGCGAGCGTCACGGCGCTCAGCGCGGGCATCCAACTCCAGAACTCGAATACCACCGACGTGCAGATCGCGACGATGGACTTCGCGAAGGCGCCGAAGAACGTCGACGTGCCCTACGGCACGCCCGGCACCTACGTGATGACCATCGTTAACACCGGCTCGGCCGAGCTGCGCAATGTCACGGTGAGCGACCCGGGTTTTCCGACCTGCGAGCGCACCTTCGCCTCGATCCCCGCTGGCCAGACGGTGACCTACGAGTGCCAGACCCCCAACCTCACGTCGCAGACCTCGAACTCGGCCTCGGTGACCGCGCAGGCCGGCTCGCCGAACCAGACTCCCCTGACGATCACCAGCTCAACAACCACCCCCGCGGTCATCAAGGTGTCGCGGATCGAGACGACGAAGACCGTCGACAACCCCTACGTGACGACCGGTGGCACCGCGACGTTCACGTTCACCGTGCGCAACACCGGGGAGACGGCGCTCAGCCCCGTGAAGGTCTCGGACCCCGCCTTCCCCGCGTGCGACCGCACGTTCGCCTCGCTCGCGGTGGGCGCGAGCACGACCTACACGTGCACCGTCAATATCACCACCGGCATCACGAACACCGCGACCGCCACCGGCACGCCGCCCAGTGGCACGAACGTCACGGCGACCTCCAGCGTGCGGGTCGACACCAAGGCGATGACGCTCGACAAGCGCAGCGCCACCACCGACGTCAACGGCAACGGGATGGTGCCCTCGCGATGCTCGACCGGGCCGAGCGGCTGTACCTGCCCGGGTTCTTCCCGGACGTCCAGCCACTGCCGGCGCGTCGGGCGCGAATCCTGCTGCGCCTCGGACGGGTCGACGACGCCGCGGCGTGGGCTGTGGACCGGGGGATCCGGGCCGAGGCGACCACCGCATACCGGAGCGAGTTCGACCGGCTCACGTTCGCCCGGCTGCTCCGTGCGGAAGGCGGGCGGGGGCCGGCCGCCGCTGTGGAGCTGCTCGACCGGCTGCTCCCCGCCGCCGAGGCCGCTGGACGCGGCGGCAGTGTGATCGACGCGCTCGTCGTCCGGGCCCTGACCCATCGAGCCTTCGGCGACCGGGCAGCGGCGGTCGGCGATCTGGCCCGCGCGCTCGTCCTCGGCGTCCCGGCAGGGTGGCGTCGGGTCTATCTCGACGAGGGCGACGCCATGCTCGACCTGCTCCGCGGACTCCTCGGCGATCCCGGCGCCGTGGAGGCCCACGCCTCGGCCCGGGAGGTCCTCGAGGCCAGCCGGCCGGCCACCCCGACCGCCTCGCCACTCGGCCCCGATGAGCTCACCGCACGCGAGCTCGCTGTCCTGCGGCTCCTCGACAGCGACCTGACCGGGCCCGAGGTGGCGGCGCACCTGTTCGTCTCGATCAACACCCTGCGCACCCACACCCGGCGGATCTTCACCAAGCTCGACGTCACGACCCGCCGCGCGGCCGTCACCCGCGCCCGCGAGCGCGGGCTGCTCTGAACGCACCGGAAGATCACCAACCCGGTCGCATCATCGTGCGATGTGGCCTCACCAGGTCCGCTCCTAGCGTCGAGGGACCGGCCGGACCCACCGGCCGCCCCGCACCGGAGGAGCAGCCATGACCATCACCCCCACCGCCCTGACCCGGGCAGCCGGACTGTGCGCCGCCGCGGCGGGCGCCATCTTCATCGCCGTCCAGATCAACCACCCGCCGGCCGACGTCGAGCACCTCGTGACGACCGAGATGGTCGTGCGCGAGAGCGCGAAGGCGGTCATGGCCGTCCTCGCACTCATCGGCTTCACCGGCATGTACCTGCGCCAGGTCAGCCGCATCGGCGTCCTCGGTCTCGTCGGCTTCGGCCTGCTCTCGGTCGGCTACCTCGCCCTCTTCGCGATCCAGTGCATCGTCGGCTTCGTCCTGCCGACGGTCGCCGAGAGCGACCCGGTGTTCGTCCAGCGGGTGCTGGACCAGGCCGTCGGCGGCCCGGCGTCGGGTCGGATCGGTCACCTGAACGAGCTGCTCATGATCTCCGGGATGGGGTATGCGCTGGGCGGCCTCGTCTTCGGCGTCGCCCTGTTCCGGGCGAACGTCCTCGCCCGCTGGGCCAGCGCGCTGCTCGCGCTGGCGACGGTCTCGGCACTGGCGCTGGCGGTCTTGCCGGAGTCGTTCAACCGGCCGTTCGCGGTGCCGATGGGGATCGCCCTGTTCGGCCTCGGGCTGTCGCTGCGCCACAGCGTCCAGCACGCCGACGCCGAGACGGTCGTGGCCGCCGAGCCGGCAGCGGTCCGATGACCGTCCTCCAGGTCGCCGAGCACCCGGCGCCGCGGCGAGGTGTCCGGCGGGGGTGGCGCCTCGCCGTGGGACTCGTGGTCCTGAGCACGATCCCACTGGCCGCCGGGGCGCTGCGGCTCCTCGAGCTGGCCGGTGGGCCGGAGCTGCGGGCGCCGGACCCGAGGTTCGTGGGTGTCCCGGTTGCGCTCGTCGTGCACATCGTCGGCTCGGCCGTCTTCGCGCTCGTGGGCGTCCTGCAGTTCCTGCCCCGCTTCCGTCGCTCGCACCGTCGGTGGCACCGTCGTGCGGGGCGGCTGCTCATGCTGACGGGCCTGGCCGTGGGCTGCTCGGCGCTCTGGCTGACCGTGTTCTACGAGCCGCAGCCGGGCACCGGACCACTGCTCTTCGCGCTCCGGCTCGGTTTCGC
Organism: Piscicoccus intestinalis; assembly: GCA_039812445.1. GTDB lineage: Bacteria > Actinomycetota > Actinomycetes > Actinomycetales > Dermatophilaceae > Kineosphaera > Kineosphaera intestinalis_A. The sequence continues at coordinate 4,016 of JBDIAM010000012.1, forward strand.
CACGGCGATGGTCGCCAGCCTGGTGCTCGGGTTCCTCGCGGTCCGGCGCGGCGACATCCGCAGCCATCGCGCGTGGGTGACCCGCGCATACGCGATCGGGCTGGGGGCCGGCACGCAGGCGTTCACGGAGGGGTTCGCGGAGGCTCTGTTCGGTGAGGGGGTTCTGGTCGGTGACCTGGCCAAGGGCGCCGGCTGGGTGATCAACCTCGCCATCGCGGAGTGGGCGATCCGCCGCCGGGTGGAGCCGAGGTCGTGGTGAGCGTCGAGGGTGCGGTCTACGAGATCCGGGTGCGCGGTCACCTCGACGACCACTGGACCACGTGGACCGGGTGCGCCGATCTCGTGCGCGACGACGACGGCACGACGACCCTGCGCACGGGCCCTGTCGACCAGGCCGGGCTGCACGGCATCCTCACGCGGCTGCGGGACGCCGGTGCCTCGCTGGTGGCTGTCGAAGTGTGGGCCGACTGAGCGCGGCCAGCGCCCCGCCGCCCGACCGGCGTCGACGAAAGATGGTTCTGCGCACGATCCTCGGTCTCAGAGCGTGCGCAACACCATCCCTCGTCGGGGGTTTGTGGCGGATGACGCTTGCCGGGAGAGTCCTGAAGGCGTGACCTTTGCCGTTGCGTGTGATAGCCATCGTGAGGTGAGCGACACCGCGCGAGAGCGTCCCGTTGACCCGGCGCCCGTATCGGCGGTCGTCCCGGTCAAGCGACTGCCGGAGGCCAAGTCACGGCTGCGTCTGCCTGCCGACCAGCGCGCGGCTCTGGCGCTCGCCTTCGCCCTCGACACCGTCGACGCACTGCGCGCCAGCCCTGTGGTCGCCGGCACCCTCGTCGTCAGCTCCGACCCCGAGGTCACCTCTCACCTCCATCGGATGGGCGTCGATGTGGTGCCCGACGACACCAGTGGTCTGCACGACGCCGTCGGGGTCGGAGTCGAGGCCGCCGAAAAGCGTTGGCCCGATCTCGGCATCGCGGTCGTCCCCGCCGACCTCCCGTCGCTCCGACCGGAGGACGTCGAGGAGGTCGTCCGACTGGCCAAGGCGACGGACGGCGCGTTCGTCCCGGACCACGCGGGGACGGGGACGACCATCGTCGTGCACCGCCCGGGCCGGTCAGCCGCGACCCGCTACGGCCCGAGCTCAGCGAGCCGCCATCGGGAGATCGGCCTGACGCCCCTCGAGCACGCACCCCAGCGGGCCCGTCTCGACGTCGACACCCTCCAGGACCTCGACATCGCCCTCACCCTCGGCGTCGGGCCCCGCACCGCAGCCGCCGTCGCGGCCCTCGCCGAGCCCCGGCCCGCCTGAGCCTCACGCGTCCTAGGACGCCGCCCAGCCGGTGACGCCGACGATCCGGCACACGAGCACCGTGTGGAACGGCTTGTCCGCATACTGCGGCACGGTCCGCGACAGCCGGTCGGCGAGCTCGTCGGTCAGCGCCTCCGACGGCTCGTCCACGTGCTCGAGCGTGGCCCGGACCCACCACAACCTGGACCAGTCCTCGCTGTCCCAGTGCTCGATGAGGAGCGAGGCACGCGGGTCCGCCTCGAGGTTGTCCTCGCGCTGCAGCCGCGACGAGCGCTTCGGCTTGACCCGGTCGATCGGGACACCGATGTGACCGTCCCCGCTCACCGCATACACGACCGGCTGCGGTTCCGGACCACGCTCGGAGTGGAGGGTGCACAGCACTCCGTGCACCTCGGCGTCCAGGCGGGCGCGGGCCTCCTCGGCGGTCAGTCTCATGGCGCGGCTCCTTCGTGATCGCGGGCGGTCATGCGGCTCGCGCGGAATAGCGCGCTTCCTGCATGACATCGTCGTCAGGCGACATCGGTATGCGGTGCTCGCCTCCTCGAGCCGGCCAACACACGTGTGAGGATGCGCGGGTGCATGAGCTCGGACGGACGGGCGAGCATGGCGATGACGCGGACGAACGCCGCGCCGACGACCGGGTCGCGGTGCGCGACCGGCACCAGCCGCTGCAGGTATGCGTTGGTCACCCGCCACGACAGTGGTCTCGGGCCGTCGACCCGCGGGTTGGACAGAGCCGACCCGCTCGCCAGGTCCCACGCATCCTGGACGGCCCACCGGGCGGCGGACAGCAGCCGCGACCCAGCGTCGTCGAGGTCGCCGTCGTCGAGGACGTGGCCGGTCTCGAGGGCCTCCACAAGGGCGACGGTCATGCCCTGACCGAAGCGCGGGTCGACGGAGCACACCGCGTCCCCACTGACGACGAGTCTCGCAGGCAGGCGAGGCAGCCGGTCGAACCGCCGCCACGACGCGGCCGGGAACGCCCGCTGCTTGGCCTCGCTCACGGGCTCGGCATCACGGACGAGGTCGTGCAGGTCGGGGACCGAGAGGCTGCGCGCATACTCGACGAAACCGTCGAGCTCCGTGGGCGGTCGCTCACCGAGCATGCCGATGAGGGTCACAAGCCAGCGTCCGTCCTCGATCGCGAGCGCCACGCCGCCCCGGGTCCCGTCCGGCGGGATGTCGACGAGCACGTTCTGGATTCCGCCGAGGTCGGCGGGGTCGCGCCGGAACAGCCGGGTCACGTAGTGCACGTCGACCGCCAGCCGCTGCTCCTCGACCCGTCCATAGCCGAGGTCCGCCAGCCATCGCGGTGACCGCGAGCCGCGACCCATCGTGTCGACGACGAGGTCGGCCTCGAGCACCTGCTCGTGCTCCGGGTCGTGCTGGGACTGCAGGCGTACCCCGGTGATCCGGTCCCGCCCCGGCGTCGTCGTCAGCTCCTGTGCACCCCAGCCCTCGAGGACCTCGACCCGGTCGAGTGACAGGACCCGGTCGCGGACGACGCTCTCGATCAGCGGCCGGGTCGCCCCCGTGATGCGGAGGTCGGCGTCGGCGAGGTTCACCTGACCGCCGCCCATGTGCATCCGCCACAGCGACGAGTCGATGAGCTGGGCTCCGGCCGCCGACATCTCCGACGTCACTCCCGGGAGCAGCTCCTCGAGCCGGGCCAGTCCGCCGGGGATGAGGAGGTGGATGTGCTCCCCCTGCGGTACCCCGCGGTGCGGCTCCGGTCCGCGCGGGAGGACGTCGCGGTCGACGACGGTGACCCGGTCGAAGCGTTCGGCCAGCGGGACGGCGTGCACGAGTCCGGCCCAGCCGGCTCCGAGGACGACTGCGTGGTGACGGTGCTGTTCCATGCCCACGACGCTATGGACCCGGACGACGGGCACGCATCGGCCGACCGGTGCATACGCCATCGAGGACCGGGTGCACCGATGTGTGTAGTGGGCCGGCCGGCGCAGTGCGGCCGGACCGGTCAGACGAGGCCGTGCTCATAGGCGTATGCGGTGGCCGCGGACCGGTTGGGCAGATCCAGCTTGGTGAGGATGTTGTGCAGGTGGCGCGCGACGGTCTTGTCACTGATGACGAGCCGGCCGGCGATCTCTTTGTTGGTGCACCCCGTGCAGACCAGCCGCAGCACCTCGACCTCGCGGGCGCTCAGGCCGTCCGGGCTCCCCGCCGGCGGCTCGGCCGATGTTCGGGCGTCGACACCCAGGTCGGGCGCGACGCCAGCCTCGTCGAAGGCGCGTTCGGCCGCGGCGAGCTCGATCTCCGCGGTCTCCTCGTCGCCCAGAGCGCGCAGCGCCGAACCGATGATGACGCGGGTGCGCGCCGCCTCGTACGGCGCTCGCAGCTCGAGCCACCGCCGGCGTGCCGACCCGAGCAGGTCGAGGGCCTCGCCTGGGCGTCCTTGGGCGAGGAGCACCTGCCCGCGGGCACGGCTCGTCATCGCCGACGCGACCTCGCTCCCCAGCGTGCCCGCCACCCGTTCCAGGTCGGCGCATGCCTGCTCGGCCGCCTCGGTCTCACCCGCGCTCAGCATGATCTCCACCGCCGCCGCCAGCGACTCGGCCCTCGTCCGTGGCCGGCTGAGCTCGTCGGTCACCTCGGGGAAGGCTGCGGCCGTCTCGTCGAGAGACCGCCGGATCGCGGCGACCGCCGCCTCGGTGCGCCCTTGCGCCAGCCACACCAGCGCCAGGCCGGGGTGCGGGTCGTGACCACGGTCGGCCGCGGCGCGGTAGGCGACCTCGGCCGCCGCATACTCGCGGTTGATCCTGTGCAGCTCGGCCCGCTGGTAGTACGCCATCCCGAGCGCGGGATCGGGTGGGTCCGCCAGCCACCGACATGCGCGGTCGGCCTCCTCGGTCGCCTCGCGCCAGTCGCCGCGCAGCTGCGCGACCTGGGACCGGTGCACGAGGCACTGCCCGCGGAAGGGCACGAGGCCGGACTGGGCGTCGCACCAGTCGGTGAAGGTCTCGGTCCACTCGCGGGCGCGGCGCAGGTCGAAGAGCTGCTGGCAGGCCAGGAGCACGGCGCAGTAGACGATGCCCGACGCCAGCGGCGACACGCGGCCGGTCTCGACGGCCAGCATCGCCTCGTCGAGCAGCGCCACCCCGCGAGCCGGCTCGCCGAGTCGCAGGGAGGCCTGCCCCTGACCGAGCCGGCCCAGGGTCATCAGATCGTCGTCGTCCCAGCGCCGCCCGATCGAGACGGCCTCGCCGAACGTGACGTAGGCGAGGTCGGGCTCGTCGCCGTCGAGCGCGCGCAGAGCGTCTGGGAGGAGGACGTATCCCCATTCCGGGCAGTCGCCCGGCCCGCGCTCGTCGAGGAGCCGGCGGGCCCGTCCGATCCAGGCGCCGCCCCGCGCCTCGATGCCGCGACCGACGATGAGGACCAGGCCGAGCCAGAACGCGCACCGGACCGCGGAGCGCACGTCGCCTTCGGTCAGGAAACTCTCGTGCGCCCTCGCCCAGACGGCCTCGGCGAGCTCAGGACGCCCGGTGAGCTGGGCGCAGAGCGCGAGCCGCTCGAGGTCCTCCGGATCGGTGAGGACGCCGGCGTCGTCGGCCGCCGACAGGGCAGCGCAGCCGCGGTCCCACTCGCGTCGCGCGACCGCGGCGCGCCCCCGCTCGAGAGCGTCGCTCCCGTCGCGCCGGTCGTCCGGGTCCTGCTGCATCACTCCCGTGTGCGCCTCCTCGGCATCCGTCGTGCGGTCGCCGTCACGACCAGCCGGAGATGATGCCCGCCTGCTGGATCCATCCGCGCATCTCCTCCTGGTCCACCTCGTCCCAGGACTTCACCTTCAGGTATCGCGACCGGTCCGAGTCGCCGAGCGGCGGAGGCGACTCGAAGTCCGCCCCGCCGAGGAAGACGACGTTCACCGAGACGTCGTAGGCCACCACCTCGATGACCCAGCCCTGCTCCGGCACCCCGTAGTAGGCCTTCTTCCACTTCACTGCGTAGTGCAGGTCGGAGAGGGTGTCCCGGATCAGTCCGTCGAGTCCCGTGACGATCGGCTGCAGGTCGGGCATCTGGCTGCGCATCCACCCATCGATCACGTCGTGGCTCTCGGACGGCTCCGGTGGCTTCCTGGTCGACTGACCCCTACGTGCCTTGTCCATGTCAGCTCCCTCGCAGTCGCGAACCCTGTCCACGATAGCCACGGCTGCCGTTCTCGTCGCGGGCTGAGAACCGGCTGAACTGCGCCTATGCATGCGATCAGGCGGTATGCGGTGGTCCGGCCCGAGTACCGCGCATCCTGCCCTTCCGCCAGGCCGTCGCGAGAAGCGACGCGACGAGAGATGGTTGTGCGCACGTTTTAGGCCCATCAGCGTGCGCAACACCATCCGTCGTGCCCGGTGGATGGTGTTGCCCTCAGGCGATGTCGCGCCGCCGGTAGCCGACGAACCCCACGACCGTGAACAACGCCGCGACCACAGCCAGCCCGACGAGGCCGAACCACGCCGGGTCGGCGGCTCCGACGTTGGGGACGTGCCAGAGCGGGGAGATGTCGAGCACCCACTCGTCGAGGTCGAACAGGGGACCGAGGATCGTCAGGGCGAAGGTCGCCACGACGGCCATCCACCCGATGAGCCGCTTCGACGGCTTCGCGCCGACCACCGCGATGGCCAGCCCGACGAGCACCCACACGGCCGGGATGGTCGCGACCGCCTGACCCACGACGTCGCCGAACCCGATCGTCTCTCCGGTCGCATCGGCCACGAACCCCATGACCGATGCGGCGAGCATCATGCCGAAGGCCGTCGAGACGAACGCGATGACCGCGTGGCTGGCCAGGTGCTTGGCCCGGCTGATCGCGCCGCCGAGCATGGGGTCGGCACGGTCCTCGGCCTCCTCGGCGTACAGCCGCATGACGATCTGCACGCCGTGCACGGCCGCATAGATCCCGAGGATCCGGATCATCGTCAGCAGGAACTCGCCGATGAGGTCGTCCTGCGAGACCGCGCCCGAAGCGAGGACCTGCCCGATGCCGGGGTTCTCCGCGATGACATCCGTGAGTGTGTTGGCGAGGAACCCCAGCAGCACCCCGAGGACGACGAACCCGACCATCCACGCGATGAGCGTCGGCCGGTGCAGCCGCAGCGCCAGCCCCCAGACGTTACCGACCATCCCCGCGCGCCCCGGCCCCGGCCGCGGCGGCACGAGCCCCATCCCGAAGTCCCGACGCGCGTGCAGCCTGAGCCCCACCGCGACCAACACCACGGCCAGCCCCACCACGAGCAACAGCGGCCACCACACGTTGTCGACCGCCGGACGGGTCTCCTGCAGCCAGCCGAACGGCGTGAGCCACGTGGCCCAGTCGGGCGCCCCGGAGGAGTCGATGTACCCGCGCACGACGAACAGCCCGGCGAGCACCGAGACCGCCACCGTCGAAGCCGACCGGGCGTCCGACCCGATCTGCGCGGCGATGATCCCGACACCGGCGAAGAACATCGCCGACGCGGTGAAGGTCGCCGAGAGCATGACCGAGTCCGCCCACGCCCCGCCGAACGCCATCGTCACGAGAGCGGACACCACCCCGAGCAGCACCGCGGCGATGAACGCCAGCGCCACCGCGACCGCCGGCCGCGCCTCACGCCCGACGACGCCCGTCGCCACGAGTTCCGCACGACCGGAGTCCTCCTCGGCGCGCGAGTTGCGCACGACGATGAAGATCGCCATCATCCCGGCGAAGAACGCGCCGAGCGCACCCGCCCGCCACGCGTTGAACCCGTCGGCGGTCGTGAGGTCGATCGGCTTGCCGAAGATCAGCGCCATTGCGGGGTTCGCGGTGATGTTGAGCTGCAGGATCCGCTGTGCCTCGGGATCGGGGAACACCCAGTCGTAGACGAGCACCGAGCTCGCCGACAGCACCGAGATCAGCGCGATCCACGGCGCGATGTTGACGCGGTCCTGCTTGAGCGCCACGTGGAGAAGGGGACGTGCGCCGGTGAGGCGGGCGCGCATACTCAGGTCCCCGGCTTCGCGTGCCGCCCGGGGCGAGCGGTCTCGCCCGACCCGCCGTTCCCCTCCCCGTAGTGCCTCAGGAAGAGGTCCTCCAGCGAGGGCGGGGAGACGGTCAGGGACGCGATCCCGTAGCGGCCGAGCAGCGCCATCGCCTCGCCAACGCGGTCGGCCTCGACCGCGCCGTTGACGTGGGTGCCGTCGAGGTGGGCGTCCTCGAGGAGGGCGAGCTCTTCGACGGTATGCGGCGGTCGCACGAGCGTGGCGCGCACCTGGGTGCGGGTGCGGTGGCGGAGCTGGTCGAGGGTGCCGGTCTCGACGACGAGGCCGTCGCGGATGATGCTGACCCGGTCGGCGAGAGCCTCGGCCTCGGAGAGGATGTGGCTGGAGAGCAGGACGGAGCGGCCGCGGGCCTTCTCGGCCTCGATCTCCTCCTGGAAGACCATCTCCATGAGCGGGTCGAGCCCGGAGGTGGGTTCGTCGAGGATGAGCAGCTCGACGTCGGAGCAGAGGGCTGCAATCAGCGCGACCTTCTGCTTGTTGCCCTTGGAGTACTGCCGGCCCCGCTTGGTGGTGTCGAGCTCGAACCGCTCGACGAGGTGCGCGCGGCGGGTCTCGTCGAGGCCGCCACGCAGGTTGCCGAGCAGGTCGATCGCCTCACCGCCGGTCAAGGCCGGCCACAGGCTGACGTCGCCGGGGACGTAGGCGAGGCGGCGGTGCAGCTCGACCACGTCGTGCCACGGGTCTCCGCCGAGGACCTCGACGTGGCCGGCGTCGGCCTTGAGGAGGCCGAGCAGGACCCGGATGGTGGTGGACTTGCCGGCGCCGTTCGGGCCGAGGAACCCGTGCACCTCCCCGCGCGCAACCTGCAGGTCCAGGCCGTGGAGGGCGGTGAACGAGCCGTACGACTTGACCAGACCCTCGACGGTGATGACCGAGTCCATGGGCGTCAATCTACGCCTGACGGTCGCGCGCGCCGAGGCACTTCAGCCGTATGCGGTGCTCGCCTCACCCTCCTCCCGACGAGGGATGGTGTTGCGCACGTTTCCTCGCCTGGATCGTGCGTGAAACCATCTCTCGTCGGGATGGGAGGGCGTGCGTGCTCAGTGCCCGAGGACGAGCGCGACGGCGATCGCGGTCATTACGACGGCGATGACCGCGTCGAGGACCCGCCAGGAGACCGGCTTGGCGAAAACCGGCGCGAGCGCCCCCGACGCGACGCCGAGGGCGGAGAACCACGCGGTGCTGCCGACGACGGCTCCGGCCGCGAAGGCCCAGCGCGCCTCGCCGTGCGTGGCGGCGACCGAGCCGAGCAGGACGACCGTGTCGAGATAGACGTGCGGGTTGAGCCAGGTCAGCGCCAGCGCCGTGCCGAGCACTGCGGCCCTCCGGCCGGTGCCTTGCTCGCCGAGCCGACTGCCTGCGGGCCGCTCGTGTACGAGCGTCGATCGCGCGCCACCGTCCCGGGTCGCGGTCTGACTGTGCGGCGCGACGGCCGCCGCCGAGCCGGTCGAGGGATGGCCCGCCACCGGTCCGAGGTCGCCGTCGAGGTCCAGGCTCGGCCCCGCTCCGTCACCCTCGGGCCGGCGCGCGGCTCTGCGGGCGGCGAGCACCGCATACGCGATGAGGAATGCCGCTCCGCCCCACCGGGCGGCGGTGGCCAGCCACGGCACGGCCGTGAAGAGGGCGCCCGCGCCGGCGACGCCGGCGACGATGAGGACGGCGTCGGAGACGATGCAGATGAGCACGACGGGGAGCACGTGCTCACCGCGGATGCCCTGCCGCAGGACGAACGCGTTCTGGGCGCCGATGGCGACGATCAGGCCGAGTCCGAGGCCGAGACCGGCGAGGGCGGAGGTGAGGAGCTGAGCGGAGGTCACGCTGCGACGTTACGATCACCTGTGTATGTAATCCAGTTCATGTTTCTTAGCGACCATTAGCAGGATTGATGATCCCGTCCGAGCTCATCCAGACCCTGTCCGCCGTCGTCTCCGACGGCACCTTCGACGCAGCGGCCCGCACCCTGCACGTGACGCCGAGTGCGGTCAGCCAGCGGATCAAGGCGCTCGAGCAGCGCGTGGGCCGCGTCCTCGTCGTGCGCTCCAAGCCGGTCCGCCCGACCGAGGCCGGTGAGGCCGTGCTGCGCCTCGGGCAGCAGCTCGCGCTCCTGGAGCGGGAGACCCTGCGCGAGCTCGGCGCCGAGCGCGCCGACGACAGGCCGACACCCATCCCCATCGCCGTCAACGCGGACTCGCTCGCGACGTGGATCCTGCCGCCGTTGGCCCGGGTCGCCGAGCGCGTGTCCATCGTCTTCGACCTGGTCCGCGACGACCAGGACCACACGGCGGCCCTGCTGGCCTCCGGGTCCGTGATGGCGGCCGTTGCGAGCAACGCCACCCCCGTTCCCGGATGCGTCTCGAGTCCGCTGGGTCGGATGCGCTATCGCGCCTATGCCACGCCGGGGTATGCGTCGCGCTGGTTCCCCGATGGCCTCACCTCCGAGGCGCTGGCCCGGGCGCCGCGCATCGACCTCGACCGCAAGGACACGGTGCAGGCGCGATTCCACCGCCGCATCTCGCGGCGCGCGGCAGACCCGCCACGGCACTTCGTCCCCGCCTCCGCCGACTTCGCGGTCGCCGCCCGCCTGGGCCTCGGCTGGGCGATGCTCCCGGACGCGCACGCCGCCGCGGCGGTCGAGTCGGGCGAGCTCGTCGACCTCGCCCCCGGCCGGCATCTCGACGTGCCGTTGCACTGGCAGCAGTGGAACCTGCGCTCGAGCCTCATCGACGCCGTCGGCGAGGAGGTGCGCGCCGAGGCACGTCGCGTCCTCATCTGAACGCCGACGATGTGCATCTCAAAGGAAGCGCACCCAGGCACCCCCGCGGTATTCGGTGCTCGCCTCAGCCGCGACCCGACGAGAGATGGTTTCGGTCTCGCTTTCGAGCCCGCAGCGTGTTCAACACCATCCGTCGTCAAGAGGTCCATGCCGCAAGACGTCACGTGGACGGATGCTGTGCCCGCCACGCCTCGTGCGGTCGGCTCGCAGTGAAGATCTGTTCGGTTGGCGGGACAACCCGTGGACGAATCGACCTCGTCAAGAGACGCGTTCGGCGGTCCGATGAAGGGCTTCCTCTGCCCATGCCCAGTCGACTCGCTCCTGCTCGAGCCGAACGCGTCGGCTCAGCCGATCTGTGACGAGGTCGGTGTAGAGATCGAGTTCGTCCGTGGTCAGGCGCATCAGGGACGATGTCGCCGGGCGGTCCTCCGTGACCCAACGCTCGCGGTGAGCGAGCAGAGTCTCTCGGTCCATCAGGATCGAGCGGGCGGTGGGGAGCCAGGCGCGCAGCCGATCGAGGATCGCGAAGCCGTGGGTGTCGATGTCACCCCAATAGAACACCGGGATATCGGCGAGCCAAGGGAGGCGGCCCACGCGGTCGACCTCGAAGCCCTTGCCCCAGATGACGACCCCGTCCTCCGGAACGTCGACGCTCAGATAGGTGATCTCGTTCTCGATGACAAGCGCCGATCGTGGCGCTATCGCCAGTTCCCGCACTTCGCTCGCACGGAGCGACAGTTCCGAGATGGGCGAGGGCAGCCCGAGCGAGGGCGCGACGCGGAGTCGCACCATCTCGGGCTTTGCGCGAAGTCCGAGGTCCCGGAGGAACCCTGATGCTGTGGATGAGACACCGAGCATCGCCCGCCACGAACACCGGCAACGTGACGCTCTCGAACGTCTTCATCGCCGACGGCCTCGCCGGCGTCTCCACGCTCTCCTGTGGGAACAAGTCGGGGCCCGTGGCGCTCGCCCCTGGCGAGACCAAGGTCTGCACCGCGACCAGGGCCACCACGCAGGCCGACCTCAATGCCGGCTCGGTGAGGAACTCCGCGCGCGTGACCGCCGAGGCACCGGGCGGCAACACCGCCGACCCGAGCGATGACCTCGTGCGCACCGCCGTGGCGCCGGTGACCGCCGCGCAGAACCCCGCGCTCACCCTGGCCAAGACCGCGAACAGCGCGAACTACACCTCCGTGGGCCAGCAGATCGGCTACACGCTCACGCTGACGAACAGCGGAAACGTGACGCTGACGAACGCGAGCATCGCCGACCCGCTGCTCGGCGCGTTGACGTGCACCCCGGCGGCCGGCTCCACCCTGGCCCCCGGCGCGGTGATGACGTGCCGCGCGACGCACACCGTGACCCAGGCCGACCTCGACGCCGGCTCCATCGAGAACACCGGCACCGGCACCGCCACCTCGCCCACCGGCTCGGCCGTGAATGCCACCGACGACTACGTGGCCACGGCCGAAGTGGCACCCGCCCTCGACCTCGTGAAGTCGACGGTGCAGCAGACCTACACCGCGGCCGGCGACGTGATCGACTACCGCTTCGACGTGAGCAACACCGGCAACATCACCATCGAGGGCGTGCAGGTCAGCGACACCCTCGAGGGCCTCTCGGCGCTCACCTGCACCCCGGCGGCCCCGTTCGACCTGGCGCCCGGTGCCTCCGCGAACTGCACCGCCACCTACACCGTCACGCAGGCCGACGTGGACCGCGGCTTCATTCCCAACGAGGCCACGGCCACCGGCACCGACACCGCCGGCCAGCCCGCCGGCGACACCGCCGCCTCGACGCTCAACGCCACCCGCACCCCCGGCATCACCATCGAGAAGACCGCCGACGTCACCTCCTTCGCCACCCCCGGCGTGGTCGTCAACTTCACCAAGACCATCACCAACACCGGCAACGTGACCCTCACCGGCCTGACGATCACCGACCCGCTCGTCGGGCTCACCCAACTCGGCTGCGACGACACGACGCTCGCGCCCGGCCAGGTGACGATCTGCCGCGGCCGGTACACGACGACCCAGGCCGACGTCGACAACGGCTACGTGGCCAACCAGGCGCACGCGCAGGCCTACGACCCCACCGGCGCCGCCGTCATCGACGAGGACAGCCTTCGCATCGAGGGCACGCAGAACCCGGCGCTCGCTTGACAAGACCGTCACCCCGGCGACCGTCAGCGCCGTCGGCGACGTCGTCTCCTACTCCGTGACCGCCACGAACACCGGCAACGTCACCCTCGGCAACGTGCTCATCACCGACCCCAAGCAGGGCCTGAGCAACTGGGATTGCGGCGACCTCGACGGGCCGGTCTCGCTGGCCCCCGGCGCCGCCAAGACGTGCACCGCCAGCTACACGGTGACCCAGGCAGACCTCAACGCCGGCTCGATCACCAACACCGCCACCGAGACGAGCACCGGGCCCAACGGGCAGGCGTTCCCCGCGGAGACCGACTCCGCCGTGGTCGAGGTGACCCAGACCCCGGGGCTGCGTGTCACCAAGGAGGCCGACCGCACGACGTACTCGGCCGTCGGCCAGAGCGTCGGCTACACGATCACCGTCGAGAACACCGGCAACGTCGACCTCACCGCGGTGACCCCGGACGACCCGCGCGTGGGCAACGACAACCTCACGTGCGCACCTGTCTCCGGCAGCCCCCTTGCGGCCGGCGCCACGATGACGTGCGAGGGCACCACCACCGTGACCCAGGCCGACATCGACGCCGGCACCCTGCTCAACACCGCGAGCGCCACCGGCACCCCGCCCCGGGGGGACCCGGTGAGCGACGCCGCCTCCGTGACCCTCACCGGTCAGGCCGACCCGCAGATCGCTCTCGCCAAGAGCTCCGACGTGGCCTCCGTGACCGCCGCCGGCCAGGCCATCACCTACACGTTCACCGCGACCAACACCGGAAACATCGGTCTCACCGACGTGGCGATCACCGACCCGCTCGAGGGCCTGTCGGCCGTGAGCTGTCCGCAGGCGGCGCCGATCTCGTTGGCCCCCGGACAGTCCATCGCATGCACCGCGACGTACACCGCCACCCAGCCGGACGTCGACGCCGGCACCATCGCCAACACCGCGACCGTCGCTGCCGTCGACACCCTCGGCACACCCGCTCAGGCCAGCGCCTCGACCGAGGTGCAGGCGCCCAAGCGCGCGGCCATCGACATCCAGAAGACCGCGAACATCACCACCTTCGACGCCGTCGGTGTCGAGGTGCTCTTCACGAAGACCGTGACGAACACCGGCAACGTCACCCTCACCGGGCTGACGATCACCGACCCCCTGGTCGGCCTCACCCAGCTGGGCTGTGACGCCACGACGCTCGCGCCCGGCCAGAGCACGACGTGCCGCGGTCGCTACCTGACGACGCAGGCCGACCTCGACGCCGGTTCGGTGCGCAACCAGGCCCACGCGAGCGCGTTCGACCCCGACGGGGTGGAGGTCGTCGACCAGGACAGCCTGACGATCCCGGCCGTGCAGGACGTCAAGATGTCGCTGACGAAGAGCGCCGACCCCGTGCTCGTCTCGGCCGTCGGCCAGGTCGTCACATACACGGTCGTCGCCAGCAACGACGGCAACACGACCCTCGGCAACGTCTTCGTGCAGGACCCCAAGCGCGGACTCACCAACTGGACCTGCGACAAGCCCGCACCCGTCTCGCTTGCGCCGCAGGAGACGAAGACGTGCACCGCGACGTACACGGTGACTCAGGCCGACCTCAACGCCGGCTCGATCCTCAACACCTCGACGGAGACCGCGACGGGCCCCAACGGTGCGGCCCTGCCCGCGCAGACCGCCTCCGCGGTCGTCGACGTGACGCAGAGCCCGGCCATCGCCGTCACCAAGCGCGCCGACCAGAGCGTGTACAGCCGCGCGGGCCAGGTCATCAATTACACCGTCACCGTCTCCAACACCGGCAACGTGGGCCTGGACAACGTGCAGGTCGACGACCCCCTGCTCGCCGGCCTCACGTGCACCCCGGCCGTTGGCAGCCGCCTCGAGGCGGGCACGCGCATGACGTGCACCGGTCCCTACACGGTGACCCAGGCCGACGTGGACGGCCGGGAGATCCTCAACGCCGTGAGCGCGACCGGGACCCCGCCCAAGGGCGCCGCGCCGACCGCCTCCACCGAGCTGACGATCCCCGCCCAGATCCAGTCGGGCATCACCGTCGAGAAGTCGGCCGACCCCACGAGTTACTCGGACGTCGGGCAGCGAATCACGTTCTCCTTCCTCGTGACGAACACCGGGAACACGACGTTGACCGGCATCGCCCTCGCCGACAGCCTCGTGGGGCTCAGCACCCCGGCGTGCCCCGTGACGACCCTGGCGCCCGACGCCACGACCACGTGCACGGCCTCCTACCTGGTGACCCAAGGCGATCTGGATGCGGGCCGGGTGGACAACACCGCGACGGTCACCGCGACCGACCCCTTCGGCGACACCGTGACCGACGACGGCGCCACCTCCCTGACCGCCGACACGACGGCCAGCCTGACCCTCGCGAAGGACCCTCTGACGCCCACGGTCACCCGGGCCGGCGAGATCACCACCTACCAGTTCGTCATCGCCAACGCCGGCAACGTGACGGTCTCCAACATCGCCCTCGCCGACAGCCTCGCGGGGGTTTCGGAGCCCGAGTGCACGCCAGCCCTGAGCACGCCGCTCGCGCCGGGCGGTACCGTCCGCTGTACGACCCAGCGCACCGCCTTGCAGTCTGACATCGACAACGGCTCCATCGAGAACACGGCCACCGTCACCGGCACCGACCCGCGCGGCGCGGCGATCGCACCCGTCACCGACGGGGCAACGATCACCGTCGACCAGCAGCCCGCGATGACCCTCAGCAAGACCCCGTCGGTCACCGAATACGACGCGGTCGGCGACGTCGTCGATTACACGATCGTCGCGACGAACACCGGCACCGTGACCCTGTCCAACGTGTTCGTCAGCGACCCCCTCGCCGGCATGACCAACTGGCAGTGCGACCGGACCGGCCCCATCTCGCTGGCCCCCGGCGAGACGAAGACGTGCACGGGTCGCAAGACCGTCACGCAGGCCGACCTCGACGCCGGCTCGATCATCAACACCTCGCGGGTGAACAGCCAGCGCCCCGACGGCACCGCGATGCCGACGATCACGGCCGGGACCGTGGTCGACGCGCAGGTGAGCACCGGGCTCACGCTCACCAAGTCCGCCGACCGGAGCCGGGTCGCGGCCGCCGGCGACACCGTCACCTACACCTTCGACGCCGCCAACACCGGCACCGTGACGCTGAACGACGTGCGGATCGAGGACCGGCTCGAGGGCTTGTCCGACCTCAGCTGCTCGCCCGCGCTCGGCGGCTCCGTGGCCCCCGGCGCGACGATGCACTGCACGGCGACGAAGGTCGTCACCGATACTGAGATGGACCTGCCGACGATCGACAACTCCGCCGCGGTCACCGCGACCGCCGCCAACGGCGAGCAGCTCGCCGCGCAGGCCTCCGCCACTGTCATCCCCATCCACCAGCCAAAGCTCACCGTGACCAAGTCGGCTGACGTGGCGTCGTTCTCGGCCGTCGACGAGACGATCACCTACACGTTCGTCGTCGCGAACACCGGCAACGCCGTGGTCGACGACGTGCGGATCGAGGACCCGCTCCTGGGCCTCTCGGCCCTCGCCTGCGACCGCCCCGCCCCGGTCACCCTCGCGGTCGGCGAGTCGATGACGTGCACCGCGACCTACGCGACGACCCAGGCCGACCTCGACACCGGCTCCGTGGCCAACACCGCGACGCCCGCGGGCACCGACCGCAACGGCGACCCCGTGACCCTCGAGCCCGGCTCCGCCAGCGTGCCCGCCGTCCTCTCACCCAAGCTGACTCTGGTCAAGACCTCCCCGACCACCCGCATCTCGGCCGTCGGCGAGCGGGTGCTGTATGTGTACACCGTCACCAACGACGGCAACGTCACCATCTCCAACGTCATCGGGTACGACCTGCACCCCGGCCTCGGCACCTTGACGTGCAGCATGCAGACGCCGATCACGCTCGCCCCCGGTGACTCGCTGACCTGCCAGGCCGAGTACGTCGTGACGCAGAACGACATGAACGCCCATGAGGTCGTCAACACCGCGGTCACGACCGGCACGCTGCCTGATGGCACGGCGCTGACACCCGAGCAGCAGGGCAGCGACACCCTGACGATCCCGACCGACTCACGCGCACAGCTGAGCCTGAACAAGACCGCCGACACGACCGAGGTCAGCACCATCGGCGAGGTCATGAACTACACGATCCTCGTCACCAATACCGGCAACGAGACCGTCCGCGAGATCAACCCGGTCGACTCCAAAGCCGGCGTCGTCATCGAGAACTGCGACCGCGACCTGCCCGCGACGCTCCAGCCGGGCGACACCCTCTCGTGCTCGCCCACGTACGCGGCGACCCCCGGGGACTTCGACGCCGGGGCGATCACCAACACAGCCTCGATCGCCGGGGTGACGCCATTCGGCGAGTCGGTGCCCGCCTCCGACAGCGTCGTCGTCGACACCGTGCAGAGCCCGCAGGTGAGCATCGTCAAGCAGGCCGACAACACGACCGTCTCGGCCGTCGGCGACCAGGTGACGTACACGATCGTCGCGACGAACACCGGCAACGTGACGATCAACCTGCTCACGGTCACCGACAGCCTTGAGGGGATCAGCGCGCTCGACTGCACCCGCAGCCTGCCCACCGACCTCGGCGTCGGTGAGACCGTCACGTGCACCGCCACCTACGCGGTGCGCCAGACCGACCTGGACGCCGGTGCGATCCTCAACACCGCGAGCGTCTCCGGCAACCCCGCGGGAGGCGGGCCACTGCCCGCGACCTCGGAGACCGAGGTCGTCGACGTGCAGCAGACCTCGGCCATCGACATGGTCAAGACCGCCGACGTGACGACCGTGGACGCCGTGGGCGACCCGATCATCTACACGCTCAGGATCACAAACCGTGGCAACACGACCCTGAGGAACGTCATCCCGGACGACCCGATGGAGGGCATCGTACCCATCGGGTGTTCGCCGGAGCCCCTCTCGAGCCTGGCCCCCGGTGAGACCATGACGTGCACCGGCCGCTATCTGACGACCCACGCCGACCTCGAGGCGGGTAGGGTCGCCAACACCGCGACCGGGCGAGCCGACTCCCCGACGGGGCCGGTGCTCGACACCGACGCCGCCAACGTCACCGCGATCTACGCCCCCGCAATCGCGCTGGAAAAGTCGGTGAGCGGGCCCGATCCCTGGGTCGCCGGCGACACCCTCACCTACACGTTCACCGTGCGCAACGTCGGCACGATGACGGCGACGAACATCGCGGTGAGCGACCCGCTCGACGGGCTGTCGACCCCGGTCTGCCAGGCCGGCACGCTGGAGGTTGGCGAGAGCACGACGTGCACGGCCACCTACACGCCCACGCAGGCCGACGCGGACCGCGGCCGCATCGACAACACGGCCACCGCCACGGCCACCGAGGTGACCGGGCAGCCTTACACGCCCGTCTCGGCGTCGGCGTTCACGACAACCGACCTCGACGGCTCGATGACGCTGACGAAGACGGCCGACCCGGCGACCTACTCGGTGCCCGGAGAGACGACCACGTACACCTTCACGGTGCGCAACACCGGTCTCGTCTCGCTCGCGGGCATCTCCGTCAGCGACGACCTCGCCGGATTGTCGGCCCTGACCTGTCCGGAGAACCGCACGCTCGCGCCGAACGCGACCCTCACGTGCACCGCCACGCGCACCGTCACGCAGGTCGACCTCGACGCCGGCTCGGTGACGAACACAGCCACCGTGCGGGCCGTCGACGCCCACGGCCACGTGGTCGACCCCGTGACAGCCGACGCCGTCGCCACCGCCGACCAGCAACCCGCCCTCGCGCTCACGAAGGAGCCGGCGGTTTCCAGCGTCGACGCGGTGGGCGACCGGGTGGGCTACACCTTCACGATCCGCAACACCGGCAACGTCACCGTGACCGACGCCGTCGTGAACGACGAGGTGGCGGGCGTGACCCTCACCGGTTGCTCCGCCGCCTCCCTGGCGCCCGGCGAGGAGTTCACCTGCACCGGCAACTACACGGTGACGCAGGCGGACCTCGACGCCGGCTCGATCCTCAACACGGCGACCGCCTCGGCCGGTTCGCCCGCGGGCCCCGTCACCTCCCCCGAGGCGGGCAGCGCCGTCAGCGTCGACGAGCTGCCGTCGATCACGCTCGACAAGACCGCCTCCACGAGCGTCGTCGCCGAGCCCGGCGACACCGTGACGTACACGTTGGTCGCGACGAACACCGGAAACGTGACGCTGAGCGATGTGTCGATCGTCGACGACAAGACCGGCATGTCGCCGATGTCGTGCACGCAGCCGGCCACGCTGGCTCCTGGGGAGAAGCTGCAGTGCACCGCCACCTACGTCGTTCCGCAGGCCGAGTTCGACTCCGGGCGCATCGACAACGCGGCGCGCGTGACCGGCACCTCGCCGGCGGGTACCGCGGTGGAGGCCGGTGACACGACCTCGCTCACCACGCAGCCACGGCCCGCTCTCACCCTCGCCAAGGACGGCGATCGCACGCTCACCTACAAGGCCGGGGAGATCGTCACGTACACGTTCGTGGTGGTCAACGACGGCAACGTGACCCTCAGCGACGTCACCATCGAGGACCGCATGGCCGGCCTCAGCCCGTTCGTCTGCGACACCCGGGTCATCGCGCCCGGCGCGAAGGCCACGTGCACCTCGACGTACGCGGTCTCCCAGGCCGACATGGACGCCGGCTTTGTGGAGAACACCGCCGCGGCCATCGCGACGACGCCCGCTGGGGCAGCGCACCGAACCCGTCACCGACGACTTCTTAGTCGTCGCCGTGCCGGATCCCAAGCTCGAACTGACGAAGACCGCCGACCACCAGGGCGTCGTCGGTGCCGGCGAGAAGGTGACCTACACGTTCATCGGCCGCAACACCGGCAACGTCACCGCCAGAATCGTCGAGGTCACCGACACCAAGGAGGGCATGTCCGAACTCGACTGCTCGCCGAGCGTGCCCGCCACCCTTGCGCCCGACGCGACGATCATCTGCACGGCCACGTACTTGTCGACGCAGGACGACCTCAACGCCGGCAGCTTCTTCAACGAGGCGACGATCACCGGGCTCGACAGCCAGGGCAACCCCATCGAGCCGGACACGGCGACGGAGATCGTCGAGGCCGCCGTTCGCAACGAGCTCGCGCTCACCAAGACCCCCAACCCCACCACCGTCGCCCGCGCCGGCGACAGCATCCACTACGTGCTGCGAGCCGACAATCTCGGTAACCAGACGGTGCACGGCGTGACGATCTCCGACCCCAAGGTCGGCGCGGACGGCTTGGCGTGTACGCCGACCAACGACGGGACCGCCACGCTCAACCCCGGTGAGGCGATGGTCTGCGAGGCCGACTACGCGGCCACCCAGGCCGACATCGACGGCGGGGCCGTGGAGAACACGGCCACCGTCGCGGGTACCTCCCCGGCCGGTGACCCTCTGGAGGCCACCGGTTCCGCGGCCGTGCCGGCCCCCGCCGACCCGGGGATCACCTTGACCAACGAGATCATCCGCAACCAGACGGTCTCGGCCGCGGGCACCCGCGTGATGTTCCGGTTCGCGATGCGCAACACCGGCAACGTCACCCTCAGCTCCCTCAGCCTCACCGACGCGCTGACCGGCAGCTACACGTGGGGCCCGGACCCCGACACGGCGTCACCCACCCCCCCGACGAGCCTGGCACCCGGCGAGGTGGTGTACGCCTACGGCGTCTACGTGGTCACGCAGCAAGACATCGACCGCGGCGTCAACCTGCCGAACCCGGCCACCGTCACCGCCGTACCCCCGCAGGGCGATGCGTCCGACGCCTTCGACCAGGCGAGCGACACGATCGTCATCGAGCGCACGCCGGGCCTGACGTTCAGCAAGGTCGTCGACCCGCCGACGTTCTCGGCGCCGGGCGAGACGCTGACGTACACGTTGACGCTGACGAACTCCGGCAACACGACGCTCAACGCCGTGCAGCTGACCGACTTGCTTGCCGGTCTGTCGCCGCTGAGCTGCACGTGGCCGGGCGGGGAGACGGGCCAGCCCACCCCGGCTGCCACGCTGGCTCCGGCCCAGGAGACGGTGTGCACCGCGACGCACGTGGTGACGCAGGAGGACATCGACGCCGGCTCGGTGCCGAACACCGCCACGGCGTCGGCCGATCCCGCGAACCCGGACGGCGAGGACCCGACCGACGTGATCAGGATGACGGCCTCGTCGGTGTCGCGGGCCGACATGAAGCCGGCGCTGACGCTGGAGAAGTCGACCGCGGTCTCCCAGATCGACACAGTGGGCCAGAAGGTGCCGTACACGTTCGTCATCACGAACACCGGCAACGTGACCCTCAGCGGTGTCACGCTCACCGACACCCTGCCCGGGCTGCCGACGCCGGAGTGCGACAGCACCGGTGACCTGGCGGTCGGTGCCGTGCGGACCTGCACGGCAACGTATCTGGTGACCCAGGCCGACCTTGACGCGGGCTCGCTGCTCAACTCGGCTTCGGTCTCCAGCGACGGGCCCAGCGGCACCGACGGCGCGGCCGCACAGAGCAGTGTGACGTTGCCGAGTACGGCGCAGCCTGACGCGACGTTCGCCAAGCACGCGTCCCTGTCCGACGCCAACGGCAACGGCGTGGCCGACCCGGGCGAGACGCTCCGCTACACGTTCGTCGTGACGAACACCGGCCTCATCACGCTCACCGGCGTCGACGTCATCGACCCGATGGGCGGTCTGTCGGCCATCAGCTGCCCCGGCGGTCGGCCGGCCACCGTGGCGCCCGGCGCGACGCTGGAGTGCACCGCGATCTACCGGGTGACCGCCGCCGACCAGGCCGCCGGCGCCGTGCGCAACCAGGCCATGATGGCCAGCGACCAGATCGACCCGCTGACCGCGTCGTCGGTGACGACCGTGGCCCCGCCGACACCGGCGCCGCGGCCGACGCCGCATCCGTCGCCGGACCAGCCCGACTGGCATCTGCCGCCCTGGCTCCCGTGGACCGGCGCCGCCGGGCTGTGGATCCTGCTGGCGACCGCCGCAGCGCTCCTGGCGGCCGGATTCGTGCTCTTGGCAGCCCGCCGTCGGCGTGGCGACAACGCTTCGCAGGCATCTGCTAGCGACCCTGAAATCAGCAGCCCGACAACCGACTTCGGCACCACACCGCAGTCCGACGAAACCGGTGCAGACCCCCAGGGCACCGGTGACAACGAAGGAGACCGATGAACACCACCCGGCTGATCACATCCCTCTGCACCATCGGGCTCGCGTTGAGCGTCGGTGCGTGCTCGGCCGATTCCGCTACCACCGAACCGACCCCGACGGCGACCCGCGTGAAGTCGACCCCGCTGCCGCAGGTGCCGAACCTCGGCGCGAAGCCGGCGGGCATCGCCAAGGACGTGAAGATCACGGAATGCCCGACGGCCAAGGGCAACCAGGTGGCCAAGGGCACCGTGACGAACAGCGCCAAGGAGGCGCGGGACCTGTCGATCATCGTCATCTGGCTGAAGAACAACTCCGGTGACCCGCTCGGCTCCGGCATCGCGGTCCTCAAGCAGGTCGCACCCGGCAAGAGCGAGAACTTCGAGATCAAGGCCAATGTCGTCGAGCAGGCCGACCGGTGCGTGCTCAACGCGCAGGCGGGTCAGATCACGGCGGCCCCGAAGACCTCCAGCCCCGCCAGTTCCGGCACAGGCACCGCCACGGCGAAGCCCACCGCG
>JBDIAM010000013.1:0-25826 GCA_039812445.1 Piscicoccus intestinalis
GTCAGGGTGCGCTCGGCGACGAGCATCTGCACGGCCCGGCGGGTGAACGCCTCCCGATCGATGGAGCCGGGGTCGTCGCCGGCGAGGTCGGCCCAGAGCGAGGAGTACATCCGGGTGATCCACGCGATCTGCCGCTCGCAGACGTGTTCGAACAGCGCCCGGATCATCGCCTCGCGGGTCGAGAAGTGGTACGTCGTCACGCCGTGCGACACCCCCGCCCGCGCCTCGACGGCCCGGTGCGTCAACGCCTGGAGCCCGTGCTCGGCGACGATCTCCAGCCCCGCGTCGAGCAGGGCGACCCGTCGGTCCGTGGAGGCCTTGGTCACGCGGGGCATGCCCCCATCATGCGGGCCGCGACACCACCGGGATGCTGCGGTACCCGCGCAGGATGAACGTGCGCCGCCGCCGCCGCGGCCCCGCCGCCTCCAGCCGGGGCAGCCGGTCGACCAGGCCGGTGAACGCGATCTGCGCCTCCAGCCGCGCGAGCGAGGCCCCGAGGCAGTGGTGCGGGCCCAGCGCGAACGACAGGTGCGCGCGGGCGTTGGCGCGCTGCACGTCGAACCGCTCGGGGTGCTCGAACACCCGCGGGTCGCGGTTGGCGCCGCCGATCATCGTCGAGACCATGACCCCGGCCGGCAACTGCTCGCCGCAGATCTCCACGTCGCGGGTCGTCACCCGGGCCACCGTCTGCACCGGCGCGTCGAAACGCAGCATCTCCTCGACCGCCCCCGGGATCAGGCCCGGATCCTCGCGCAGCAGCGCGTACTGCTCCGGGTGGTCCAGCAGCGCGGCGGTGCCGTTGCCGATGAGGTTGACCGTGGTCTCGAACCCGGCGAACAGCAGCAGCGTCGCCATCGTCACCAGTTCCCGGTGGCTCAGCCGGCTCCCGTCCGACTCCGCCGCGACCAGGCGCGACAGGATGTCGTCGCCCGGCTCGCCGCGGCGCCGCTCGACGAGGTCGTCGAAGTACCGCTCGAGCTCGCGCAGCGCGTGTGTCGCCTGCCGCTGCCGATGGGCCGGAGACAGCGAGTCCAGGTCGGCGGCGATCGCCCCGCCCCACGACCGGAACCGCGGGATGTCGCGCTCCGGCACGCCGAGCACCGCGCAGATCGCGCGCACCGGCAGCGGCCCCGCCAGCGCGGACATGACGTCGAACTCGCGCCGGGCCATCGCCTCGTCGAGCAGTTCGTCGGTGATCGCCTCGAGCCGGCCCCGCAGGCGCTCCACCGCGGCCGGCGTGAACACCGAGCTGACGAGGCGGCGCAGCCGGGTGTGGTCGGGCCCGTCCATGCCGATCATCGACTCGGCCCCGATGGGATCGATGAGGCCGGTGCGATCGGGCGAGCTGAACAGCCATCGGATGAACGCCGGGGTGCCCGCCGTGAACGAGTCGCGGGTCGCGTTGGCCGACACCACGCTCGGGTGCCGCAGCACCGCCGAGCACATCTCGTGGGAGGTCGTGATGACGCCGAGGTCGGCGCGCACCACCCGACCCTGCTCCCGCAGCCAGTCGTAGGTCGGGTACGGATCCGTGAACATCGCCGGGTCGAGCAGCCGGCCCGTGAGGTCGCCGCGCCGGCGCATGCCGGCGAGGACGCCACTGCGCACGCTGTCGCGGACGACTCCGGTGACCGCCTGGCGCGCTGTGCTCACCGTCTCCATCGTGCTCATCGAGATTCACCTCTCGGCTCGGCAGTGTGGTCTCACGCGCACTCTACAGATGTAGAAACTCGCTCTTCAAGAGTCCCGACCCAGCGAGAACGGTTCCCGAGAAGCACGCGGCCGCGCGGGGCCGGAGACTGTGAGGGCGCGCCTCGCGCAGTGAGTACCCGAACGCGGCCCCGCGACGCGGCGGCCGCCGGCAACGAAGGAGTTCGCCATGGCAGATCCCGTGCCCACCCCCACCCAGCAGTGCGACTGCGAGAAGTGCGGCCCGAGCTGCGACTGCAGCACGTGCGCGTGCTCGGACTGCACCTGTCACCGCTGCCAGCACTGATCGATCCGGGACCGACGATGCCGAACGGCGCGGCTCCTGCCGATGGGTAGCTGCGGGCTACTCGCCGTGACGGCGTCGACGCTCCTGCGCGAACGACCGTGAGGCCGGCCCGCGTGGTCGGCCTCACGCGCGCCCGACGGTCGACGGCGTGAGCGCTCGGGAAGGGAGGTGTGCGCGATGGTCGGGTTTCCGGCGCGGCCGCGGCTGCTCGTCGTCACGGTGGTCTGCGCGGCTCTGGTGGCGCTGACGGCCGCCTGCTCGACCGCGGCGGACGACGCCGCGCCGCCGCCGCCCGACACGCAGGCGACGGCCCGGGCGGGCGCGCTGCCTCCCACGCAGGTGTCCACCGATCGGCGGGCGCTGGCGGACGAGAACGGAACCCGCTTCGTCTGGGTCGCCGACACCGCCTGGCTGCTCACCCAGAAGCTGACCCGCGAGGAGATCGACGAGTACCTCGACCACCGCGCGGCCCAGGGGTTCACGGTCGTCTTGATGGTCGCGGTCGCGGGCCGCGACGGCACCTTCGCGCGGACCGCCAACGCCGCGGGCGACCTGCCGTTCGACGGCGACTTCGGCTCGCTCCCCGCCACCGGCGGCGGCTACTGGGCGCACGTCGACTACGCGGTGCGGGCCGCGCAGCAGCGCGGGCTGACGGTGGCGCTGCTGCCCGCGTGGTCGCAGGCGCACGCCGGGGTCACGCTGCGGGCCGAACACGGCCGGACCTACGGGCGGTTTCTCGCCCAGCGGCTGCGCGAGAAGCAGGCGAAGCCGGTCGTCTGGGTCATGGGCGGGGACGACACCGAACCGCACACTGATGTGTGGCGTGAGGTGCTCGCCGGCATCCGCGAGACCGGCGATCGCGGCCTGGTCAGCTATCACCCGGCCGGGTGGTCGAGCTCGCTCGGGCGCCTCGAGGGCGCCGACTTCGTCATGACCCAGAGTTCGCACTGCACCGGGGTGCAGGACGGGTATCCGACCCTGGTGGAGTCGACGATCGCGCAGGCCGGGCAGCTGCCGGTCGTCGACGCCGAGCCGCTGTACGAGGAGCACCCGTGGTGCTGGGAGCCCTCCCGCGGCTACTCCACGACCGCGCAGGTGCGGGCCCAGCTGTGGTGGTCGGTGTTCGCGGGCGGCTTCGGCGCCAGCTACGGCCACCACTCCGTGTGGCAGTTCTACGACGGCACCGACGGCATCAACGCGCCGCGGCCCACGTGGCGCGAGGCGCTCGACGCGCCGGTCGCTCAGCAGGTGCGACACCTGCGCACGTTCCTGGCCGGCGAGTCCGACGACCCGCTGGGCCCCGACGGCGCCCTCGTGCGCGGTCAGGGCCAGGGGTGGTCACGGGCCCTGGCGATGCGCTCGGAGTCGGGTCGGCGGGTGGCCGTGTACGTGCCCCGCCCCACGACCGTCGGCATCGACCCGGCGCGGTTGGTCGGCGACCGGTTCGCGGTGTCGTGGTTCAGCCCGCGTACCGGCGAGACCGTCGCTGCGGGCGAGGTGGGCCCGGAGGGGCTCGCGGGGCTGACGCCGCCGACGTCCGGCGACGAGGACGACTGGGTGCTCGACGTGCGCTCGGTCGACTGACGGTTGCGCCGAGCGCTCTCGGTGGCGGTTGCAGCCACCCTCGGCCCCGAGCGCCACGCCCAGCAGGACGGGGCGGTCTCAGCCTCGCTCGTCGAGGAGCCGGTCCACGGCGCCGGCCGTGAACCGGCTCACCCGCTCCAGGGGCTCGCCGGCGTCGAGGGCGTTCAGGCCCGCGGCGAGCAGCCCCTGGATCGCGCCGTACAGCAGATCGGCGTCGGCGACGCCGACGTCGGCGAGGGCCTGCCGCAGAAGGTCGCCGACCTGCGCGTGCTGCGCCCCGATGCGGGCGCGCGCCGCGTCGGACAGGGAGGCGCTGGAGAGCGCGACCCGCCACGAGTGCCGCTCACCGACGGCCTCGGAGAGGTTGGCGCGCACGTACGCCAGCACCCGCTCGCGAGGACCGGTGGCCGCGGCGACGGCCTGCGACACCGTCTCCGACCAGCGGGGCAGGTGTCGGGCCGCGACGCCCTCGATGAGCTCGTCGCCGGAGCGCACGTACTTGTAGACGCCGTTGCGGGACAGGCCGACCCGGTCGGCGACCTGGGCGATCGTCAGGGAGCCCGTCTCCAGGAGCAGGTCTTCGGCGGCGTCGAGCAGGGCGGCCTCCATCGCCGCGCGGTGTTCACGCACGGTCTGGGCGCTGATGCGCGGCATGAGACCTCCTCACCGCCCCGGCGGTGGTCGACGGATGCGTCTTCGCCGATTCTGCGCTGTCCGCCGCGGTCAGCGGGGCGGTTGCGTTCGTCGAGTCCCGCCGCGGGTCGGTTCGTCGTCGGCCGAGCATCGATCAGGATATGGGGACAGTGCGTCCCCAAAGGGTGTACCCTCGCTTAGGGACAGAGCGTCCCCATCGATCCTTGAGGAGACCCCACATGCTCACCCCGCTGTTCCGCTCCGCCGTCACCTGGACCGCCGTCGGCCTCGCCGGTGGTCTGGCCTACCGCGAGATCACCAAGCTCGCCGGGTTCACCGGCTTCACCCAACTGGGGCTGGTGCACACGCACTCGCTGGCCCTCGGCACTACGGTGTTCCTCGTGGTGCTTGCCCTCGGGGCCGCGCTCCGGCTCCAGAAACACCGGCTTATGCGCTGGTTCCTCATCGTCTGGAACGCCGGCCTCGCCCTCACCGTCGCGATGCTCGCCGTCAAGGGCACCCTGCAGGTGCGCGGCGACGCCCTCGCCGACTCGGCCGCGATCGCCGGGGTGGCGGGGCTGGGGCACATGACGCTGGCCGCCGGTTTCGTGCTCCTCCTGCTGCTCGTTCGCGCCGGCCTGCGTGACCGCGAGGCACTGGAATCGGCTCTGCCTCAAGGCAGCCCCCGATGACCGAGCACGGCTCCGTCGCCACCGCCGCGCCGGAGGCCCCGACCGGCCGGCGCCGCTGGATCGGGTTGGGCTTCCTCGCGGCCGGGCTGTCGATGATCGTGCTCGACGGCACGATCGTCGGGGTCGCGCTGCCGGCGATCATCACCGACCTCGGGCTCGACCTCACCGACGCGCAGTGGGTCAACGCGATCTACGCGGTCGTGTTCGCGGCCCTGCTGCTTTCGTTCGGCCGGCTCGGCGACCGGCGCGGCCGCCGCACGGTGTTCATCGGTGGCGTCGTCGTCTTCGTGGCCGCCAGTGTCACCGCCGCCATGGCGCACAGCTCCGGCGGCCTCATCGCCTCCCGCGCCCTGCAGGGCATCGGCGGCGCGATGGTGCTGCCGGCCAGCCTGTCCACCGTCAACGCCACCTTCCGCGGCCGCGACCGGGCCGCCGCATTCGGGGTCTGGGGCGCGATCATGGCCGGCATGGCCGCGATCGGCCCGCTGCTCGGCGGCTGGCTGACGACGAGCTTCGACTGGCGCTGGATCTTTCTCGTCAACGTGCCGATCGGGCTCGTCGTCGCGCTCGGCGCTTTGCGCTATGTCGACGACACAAGCTCGGACGAGCCCGCCGGCCCCGGCGTCGACGTCGACGGGTTGCTGACCTCCGCGCTGGGATTCGGCCTGCTCGTCTTCGGCCTCATCGAGGGCAGCAGCATCGGCTGGTGGCGCCCGATCGCGGCGCTCGAGATCGGCCCGTGGACGTGGTCGGCGACAGCTCCCGTCTCCGCGGCGCCGGTGGCGATCGCGCTCGGGGCGCTCTTCCTCGCGCTGTTCGTGCTGTGGGAACGCCACCGCGGCCACAACGGCCGCTCGGCGATCCTCGACCTGAGGCTTTTTGCGATCCCGACGTTCTCGTGGGGCAACCTCACCGCGATGACCGTGTCCGTCGGCGAGTTCGCGCTGCTGTTCGTGCTGCCGCTGTACCTCGTCAACGTGCTCGGCCTGAGCATCCTGGGAGCCGGTGTCGTGCTGGCCGTCATGGCCGCCGGAGCCTTTTTCTCCGGGGCGATGGCCCGCCACCTCGCGGTGCGGCTGCGCCCGCAGGGCGTCGTCGTGCTCGGCCTGTCGCTGGAGGTCGCCGGCGTCGCGGCGCTCGCCCTCGTCATCGGCCCGGCGACGAGCCCGGCGCTCGTCGCCGCCTGCCTGGGTGTCTACGGGCTCGGGCTGGGGCTGGCCTCCGCGCAGCTCACCTCGCTCGTGCTCGCCGACGTGCCGACCCGCCGCTCGGGCACCGGCTCGGCGACCCAGAGCACCGTGCGCCAGGTCGGCAGCGCCCTGGGCAGCGCGATCGGAGGCAGCGTGCTCGCCGTGCGCCTCGGCACCGACCTCGCGGCCCGGCTCGACGAGGTCGGCGGCGTGCCGGCGCAGCTCGCGCACCAGCTCGTGCGGGCCACCGCCGACTCCGCCGGCGGCGCCCTGTCCGGCCTGCGCGACCAGGGCGCGCACGGCCCGCTCGGGGCGCTGACCCCGCAGGTCGTCGACGCCCTCGCGGCGGGCTTCGCCGACGCCGCCGGCTGGGCCGTCGCCGCCGCCGGCGCGTTCCTGCTGCTCGGCCTCGTCGGCGCCCTGCAGGTCAGCCGCACCCTGCGCCACCACCCCCGCCATCACTCCAGCCACGAGGCCCCGCGCCCCGCGTGACGTCGGGCTCCCTGCTGACCGTCACGCTTGGGAATATGGGCGAAATGAAGACGACCTCGGACCTGCCCGACGATGGGGAAGCGTGTGATTTGCCTCCGTTCGCAGTTCCCCCTGATCCGGGGCCGTCGGACAGGGGGTTTGCCCGAGGACGCGTTGGGTCCAGAGGCGGTCGCTCACTTGCTGATTGATGCGGATGTCGAGGCGTTGACGCCGGTGACCTCAGCGGACGATTGATGCTCCGGAGGTTGAGAGGCGCTGACTGATGACGAGGCCTGGGACATCCTCGACGATGCGGTGAACGGGGAGCGCCACCGACGCGATGCCGACGAGCCCCCTGGGATCGAGCGGGTTCAGCACCGACCATGCCTTCACCCAATTCCCGGACGTCTCCGTCGTCGTGATCGCGCGGTAGCTGGCACCGGCCGTAGCCCGCGTCATCGGAGGCGGGCGCGCGCGCCCGTTGCAGTGCGCGCGCCTGCGGCGGGTAGGTTGCGGAGGAGTCCCAGCTGATCGATCACCAGCCCGCCGGAGGTTGACCCATGGCCGCCAAGCCCACGACGCCCGCGCACTTCATCGACGGCGAATGGGTGGCGCCGCTCGAGGGCGGTACCCGCGAGATCCGCTGTCCCGCCGACGGATCGCTCGTCGCGACGGTCGCCGAGGGCAGCGCCGCCGACTCCGAGGCGGCGGTCGCGGCCGCGCGCCGGGCCTTCGACTCCGGCGTGTGGAGTTCCACCCCGGCCGTCGAGCGCGGCGCCCTGCTGCTCGCGCTGGCCGACCGGCTGGAGGCCGAGAAGGAGGAGGTCGCTCGGCTCGAGGCCCTCGACACCGGCAAGCGCATGGTCGAGGCCCGCATCGACATGGACGACATCATCGGCGTCTTCCGGCACTTCGGAAAGCTCGCCGACGCCGACGCCGGGCGTGTGGTCGACGCCGGCATGCCCAGCGTCGCCAGCCGCGTCGTGTACGAGCCGGTCGGGGTGTGCTCGCTCATCTCGCCGTGGAACTACCCGCTGCTGCAGACGAGTTGGAAGGTGGCTCCGGCGATCGCGGCGGGGTGCGCGTTCATCGTCAAGCCGAGCGAGCTGACTCCGTCGACGTCGATGTGGCTCGTCGCGACCCTCGACGACCTCGGCCTGCCCAAGGGCGTCGGCAACCTCATCCTCGGCGCGGGCGCCGCGGTCGGCGACCCGCTGACCAGCGACCCGCGCGTCGACATGGTCTCGTTCACCGGCGGGCTCGTCACCGGCAAGCGGATCATGGCCTCGGCGGCCGAGACCGTGAAGAAGATCGCCCTCGAGCTCGGCGGTAAGAACCCCAACGTCGTGTTCGCCGACGCCGACCTGCCCGCGGCGATCGACAACGCGCTGACCGCAATCTTCCTCGACTCCGGCCAGGTGTGCTCCGCGGGCTCGCGGCTCATCGTCGAGGCCTCGATTCACGACGAGGTCGTCGACGAGCTCGTGCGCCGCGCCGAGAAGATCCGCCTCGGCGGCCCGTTCGACGAGCGCGCGGAGACCGGCCCGCTCATCAGCGCCGCGCACCGCGAGAAGGTCGAGGCGTACGTCGCCGCCGGGATCGCCGAGGGGGCCGTGCTGCGCACCGGCGGCACGCGCCCGGAGGCCGAGCAGTACCAGGCCGGCTTCTACTACCTGCCGACGATCCTCGACGAATGCCGCTCGGGCATGAGCTGCGTGCGCGACGAGTCGTTCGGCCCCGTGCTCACCGTCGAGACCTTCGAGGGCGACGACCCCGACTCCGTCGAGGACGCCGCGGTCGCGATCGCGAACGACACCCACTACGGGCTGGCCGGCGCTGTCTGGAGCCAGAACGCCGGCCGCGCCGAGCGCGTCGCCCGCCGCCTGCGGCACGGCACGATCTGGATCAACGACTACCACCCGTACGTGCCGCAGGCCGAGTGGGGCGGCTTCGGCCAGTCCGGCATCGGCCGCGAACTCGGCGTCGCCGGCCTTGAGGAGTACCGCGAGGCCAAGCACATCTGGCACAACACCCGGCCCGCCCCGGCCGGGTGGTTCGACGCCGACTGACGACGCCGTCATCGGCGGGGCCGGCTCGGATGCGGCCCGGGGCCACCGAGGCGCCCCCGGAATTCACTCGCTGGTGAGGTTTCTCGCGTGCGTGCCTGGGCATCATCCCGGCATGACGCGATTCGGCTTCACGCTCATGACCGAGCAGTCCGGCCCGAAGGAGCTCGTGCGCTACGCCGTCGCCGCCGAGGAGGCGGGCTTCGACCTCGAGGTGATGAGCGACCACTACTTCCCGTGGCTGTCGTCGATGGGCCACGCCCCGTACGCGTGGTCGGTGCTCGGCGCCGTCGCGCACGCCACCTCACGCGTCGACCTCATGACCTACGTGACGTGCCCGATCATCCGCTACCACCCCGCGGTCGTGGCGCAGAAGGCCGCGACCGTGCAGCTGCTCGCCGACGGCCGGTTCACTCTCGGGCTGGGCTCCGGGGAGAACCTCAACGAGCACGTCGTCGGGGCCGGCTGGCCGCCCATCGATCAGCGCATGGACATGCTCACCGAGGCCATCGAGATCATTCGGGCCCTGCACACGGGATCCCTGGTGACGTTCGACGGCGACCACTACCGCGTCGACTCTGCCCGCATCTGGGACTGCCCGGAGCAGGGTGTGCCGATCGGTGTCGCCGTCAGTGGCGATAAGTCGATCGAGCGGTACGCGCCCCTGGCCGACCATCTCATCGCCACCGAGCCGTCGGCCGACTTCATCCCCGGCTGGAACGCGGTCGAGGGCGCCCCGCGCGTCGGCGCCGGCGGCTCCGCGCGGGCGATCGGACAGATCCCGATCAGCTGGGACCCGGTCAGCGAGGACGCGGCCCGCGACCGTGCACATGAGCAGTTCCGCTGGTTCGCCGGCGGCTGGAGCGTCAACGCCGACCTGCCGACGACCGCGGGCTTCGCAGGCGCCACCCAGTTCGTGCGGCCCGAGGACGTCGCCGCCGCCATCCCGTGCGGACCCGATCTCGACGCGATCGTCGAGGCGATGAGCGCGTATTGGCGGGCCGGGTTCACCGACGTCGCGCTCGTGCAGATCGGCGACGACACGATGGACGCGTTCCTGGAGCAGGCGGCGCGGCCGCTGCTGGAGAAACTGCGCGCCGCGGCCCCGGATGACTGAACACCACACCGCCCACTCACCCGTTCGAGGAGGAGACATGGCAGCCAAGGACCAACCGCGCGAAGACCCGGGCCCGTCGGTCAAGGACGACGAGATGTACGAGGCCCTGCGCCGGGAGGGCAACAGCAAGGAGAAGTCGGCGCGGATCGCCAACGCCGCCGCCAACTCCTCGCGCTCCGCGGTCGGGCGCAAGGGCGGCGACGCGCAGGACTACACCGACCGCACGAAAGACGAACTGCTGCAACGGGCCCGCGAGGTCGGCATCGAGGGTCGCTCGACGATGACCAAGGACGAACTGATCGAGGCCCTGCGCGACCACTGAGCCCGGATCGTCGGTCGCCGGGCGGTCCTGCCGGGTGCGAACGGGGCTCGGCGGCGGGGCGGAGACGAAGTTGGCTTACATACTCGCCAGGGGCCGGCCGCCGCGACCCGCTGACCTGCGGCGACTCGGCGGGCGAATCGGCCGGTGGCCGAGTATGTAAGCCAGGTTCGTCTCTGGCCCGATCTATGCCGTTCCGGCGGGGGCGTCGAGCCCCTCGTGGGCGGCGAACGCCGGGTCCTGCACCGCGCGCAGGCTCGCGACGGACTTGTCGAACCGGGCCTGCTCGGTCTCGTCGAGGTCGAGTTCGATGACCTCGCGGATGCCGCGCCGTCCGAGAGAGGCCGGTACGCCGATATGGATGTCGGAGTGGCCGTACTGCCCGGTGAGCAGGGCCGAGACCGGCAGGGTGACCTTCTGGTTCGACAGCACGGCCCGGGTGATGCGGGCCAGCGTCAGGCCCACGCCGTAGCTCGTCGAGCCTTTGGCGTCGATGATCTCGTAGGCGGCGTCGCGGCAGCGCTCGAAGATCACCTCGAGGTCCTCGCGCATCTCCGGGTGGTCGTTGACACGCCGACTCAGCGAACGGCCGGCGATCGACGCCGAACTCCACACGGGCAGTTCGGAATCGCCGTGCTCGCCGATGATCATGGCATGCACGTTGGTGGTCGCGACCTCGAAGTACTGCCCGAGGTGGAAGCGCAGTCGGGCCGTGTCGAGCGCGGTGCCGGACCCGATGATCTGCTCGGCAGGCAGCCCGGAGAAGCGATACGTGGCGTGCGTGAGGATGTCCACCGGGTTGGTGGCGACGAGGAAGATGCCGTCGAATTCGGCCTCCATGCAGCGACCGACGATGTCGGCGAAGATCTTCAGGTTCGTCGACAGCAGCTGCAGTCGGGTCTGCCCGGGCTTCTGCGCGACGCCGGCGCAGATGACGACCATCGCTGCGTCACGGCACTCGTCGTAGTCGCCGAAGCGCACCGTCACCGGGTTGGGCGCCCACGCCTCGCCGTGGTTGAGGTCGAGCACGTCGGCGCGCGACTTGATCTCGTCGAGGTCGATGAGCACGAGCTCGTCACAGATGCCCTGGTTGACGACGGCGTAGGCGTAGGCAATGCCGACCGCCCCGGTGCCGATCAACACGACCTTGTTCTCGACGTACCGCATGTGCTGCCCCTTCGTGTCTTTGACGACCGGTGTGTGGCTTCGCACCGGTGTCTGCGAAAATGCCCGCCCGGTAACCCTTGTCCGGTCCGTGTTCCGGTCGCTACGTTCGCTCGCACGCGTTCCCGAATCAACGTCGAGTCGGGGCGTTCGCGAATCCGGGCGCTGGGCGGCCGGTCGACCGGTTCGAGGGGTTCCGATGGGTGTGGACGTGGAAGCTACGTTAGTCAAGCTCGCCGACTGGGCGTGGCAGCCGGTCATCTGGGTTGCCCTGCCGCTGGGACTGTATCTGTCGATCCGCACCCGCTTCGTGCAGTTGCGGCGGTTTCGCGACATGCTGCGCCAGCTCATGCGCGCCGAGCAGTCCGACGAAGGGCTGACGCCGTTCCAGGCCCTGGCCCTGACGGTCGGCAACCGGGTCGGTGTCGGCAATATCGCCGGCGTGGCGACCGCGATCTTCGCCGGCGGCCCCGGCGCGCTCTTCTGGATGGGCCTCATGGCGTTCCTCGGCGCCGCGACCGCCTTCACGGAGTCGGTGCTCGCGCAGATCTACAAGTCCGACACCGGCGGGGAGTTGCGCGGCGGCGTGCCGTACTACCTGGAGAAGGCCTTCCAGAAGCGCTGGCTCGGCGTGCTCGCCGCCACGGTCGCGCTCGTGCTCTACACCCTGCTGGCCCCCGGCATCCAGGCCAACAGCATCGCGGTCAGCGTCGAGTACGCCTTCGGCGTCGACACGTGGATCACCGGGGTAGTCGTCACCGCAGTGCTCGGCTACATCATCTGGGGCGGGCGCAAGCGGATCATCCAGTTCGTCAACGTCGCCGTGCCGATCATGGCCGTCGGCTACCTGCTCGGCACGATCGCGGTGCTGGTCGTCAACTACCAGCACATTCCTGGGGCGATCGTCGTGATCTTCGCCAGCGCCTTCGGCGCCGACTCGATCTTCGGCGGCATCATCGGCGCGGCCGTCGCGTGGGGCGTGCGGCGGGCGCTGTTCTCCAACGTCGCCGGAGTCGGTGAGGGCACCTACGCCGCCGGCGCCGCCGAGGTCTCGCACCCGGCGAAGCAGGGCCTCGTGCAGGCGTTCACCATCTACATCGACACCCTGACGATCTGCATGGCGACCGGTCTGATGATCGTCGTGTCGGACTCCTACAACGTCGTCTCCGGGGGGCGGGAGTACGTGACGCACTTGCCCGGGGTCGAGGCGGGCCCGAACTTCACGCAGGCCGCCATGGACACGGTCGCCACCGGGCTGGGCGGGCCGTTCGTCGCGATCTCGCTGGCGCTGTTCGCGCTGACGACGATCGTCGCGTTCTACTTCATCGCCGACACCAACCTCGTGTATCTGTGCCGCGGCGTGAATCGGCTGTACATCCGCATTCTCGAGGTGTCGATGCTCGTCGTCGTCATGGTCAGCTGCGTCACCTCGGCCGCGGCCGTGTGGGCCATCGGCGACATCGGCTACGCCACGCTCGGCATCATCAACTTCCTCGCGCTCGTCATCCTGTCGCCGATCGCCCTGCGCACCCTCAAGGACTACGAGGAGCAGGACAAGGCCGGCCTCGACCCGCAGTTCGACCCCGCCAAGCTCGGCATCAAGCACGCCGACTACTGGGAGACGTACGTCGAGCAGCGGCGCTCGGGCCCGGTGCGTGAGCGCTGACGCGGGTGGCCGCGCGGGTAGTGGCTGGTGGGACAGGTCGAAGCCGGCGTGCGCCGCACCGAGCCCCCCTTTCGCACGGGAGCCTGTGTCGTCGGGCCGGACCACCCGGCTCCGGCTGAACCAACTCCGCGGAGCCGGTTCGGCGGCAGCCGGGTGGTCTCGTCCCGGCCGGGTCAGGCGCCGAGCTTCGCGTCGGCCTCCAGGAGGACCTTGGCGGCGGCCTCGAGACCCTCGATGCGGCCGAGTTCGGTGTCTTCGTGCTCGATGTTGACGAGCATGTCGGGGTCGACGTCGTGCAGGGCGCGTAGCCACTGCGCCCAGTAGTCGGCGTCGTGGCCCTTGCCGAGGGCGACGAAGTCCCAGGCGGCGGGCTTGGGCCACTCGTTGGCCCATTCGTCGCCGCCGAGGTTGGTGCGGTTCTCGCTGGGGTCGAGGCGGCGGAAGCGGTTGTCGAGCACGCCGTACAGCTGGGCCGTCTCCGGGTTGACGCGCACGTCCTTGGCGGCGGCGTGGAAGATCAGTTCGCCGAGTTCGCGCACGACGGCGATCGGGTCCATCTGCTGCCAGAACAGGTGCGAGGCGTCCATCTCGACGCCGATGTGCGTCGCGCCGGTCAGGTCGACGAGCTTGCGGATGTCGAAGGTGTTGAAGATGAGGTTCTGCGGGTGCAGCTCGAGGGCGACCTTGACGTCGTTCTCCTTGGCCAGCGCGTCGATCTCCTGCCAGAACGGCACCGCGACGTCGTACTGGTAGTCGAGCACGTCGAGGGCGCCGGAGTTCCAGGCGTTGACGATCCAGTTCGGGTGGCGGGTGCCGGGCTCGCCGCCGGGCAGGCCGGACATCGTGACGACCCGGTGCTGGCCGAGGCGCTGGGCGAGCTTGATGGAGCGGCGGATGTCGTCGGCGTGCTTGTCGCCGATCTCGCGGTTGGGGTGCAGCGGGTTGCCGTTGCAGTTCAGTCCGGCGATCTGCACGCCGGTGCCCTCGAACTGGCCGAGGAAGTCGTCACGCGCGGTGTCGGAGGTGAGGATCTCGTCGATGTTCGGCACGTGCACCGGAGGCAGGAACCCGCCGGTGTTGATCTCGATGCCGGTCAGGCCGAGGCCGGCGATGACCGTGAGCGCTTCGGGCAGGGGGCGGTCGTGCAGGATCGCGTTGTAGACGCCGAGCTTCATTGCTGTTCCTTCGTGTTCGCGGGTGGTCAGACGGTGACGCGGGCGCCGTTGTTCTGGGCACTTGACACAACGGCGGCGAGCGTGGCCATGTTGTGCACGCCCTCGTCGAGGGAGGCGCACACCGGCAGCGGATCGCTCACTCCGGCCACCTCGTCGAGAAACGCGCGGCACTGGTATTCGAAGAGGTTGTTCTGCCCGAAGCCGACGCCGGAGACGTCCATCGGCATGCCGCCGGGCACGTACGGGTGGTCGCCGCCGAGCAGCACGCGCCGGAAGCCGTT
Source organism: Piscicoccus intestinalis (assembly GCA_039812445.1). Taxonomy (GTDB): domain Bacteria; phylum Actinomycetota; class Actinomycetes; order Actinomycetales; family Dermatophilaceae; genus Kineosphaera; species Kineosphaera intestinalis_A. Next base: position 14,355 of record JBDIAM010000013.1, read on the forward strand.
GGTGCCGGGACGGTCGTCGTGCAGCATGAGCTGCATCTCGCTGGGGGTGCGCTGGTCCCAGATCGCGGCGCCGTTCTCGGCGTACACCTCGACGATGAGGCTGTTCGGGTGGCCGGCGGCGACCCGGCTCACCTCGAGGGCGCCGGCGGTGCCGGGAGCGAACTCGACGGTGAAACCGGCGTAGTCGTCGTTCTCCACCGGCGCCTTCTCGTCGCTGAGGGCGGCGAGTCCGTGGCCGACGACCGCGCCGGCGGGCAGGTAGCGCTCGCCGATGACGGTGCGCAGCGTGCCGCCGGAGACGGCGGTGATGTCGCCGCCGAGGAACTCCGCGACGTACGCGAGGTGGCTGCCGACGTCGGCCAGGGCGCCGGACCCCTCGGGGCCCTGGTAGCGCCAGCTCATCGGCGACTTGGGGTTGCAGCCGTAGTCGGTCCAGTAGCGGCCGGAGACGTGCAGCGGGGTGCCGAGCGTGCCGTCGGCGATGAGGTCGCGGATCGCGGCCAGGCCGGGGGCGCGGCGGTAGACGAAGCCGAGGCGGGCGATGGTGTCGGCGTCGTTCGCGGCCTGCGCCATGGCCCGGGCGTTGTCGAGGGTGTCGCTCAGCGGCTTCTCGCACAGCACGTGCTTGCCGGCGGCCAGGGCGGCCTCGAGGATCGGGCGGTGCAGGCTGTTGGCGACGACGATGCTGATGACGTCGACGTCGTCGGCCTGCACGACCGCCTCCCAGTTCGTGTCGTGGCGCTCGTAGCCGTAGCGCGCGGCGGTCGCCTGCGCGAGCGGCTCGTTGAGGTCGGCGATGCTCACGTACCTCAGCGGCGGGAGCTTGGTGTCGTAGAGCGTGGGGGCCGCCCGGTACCCGGCGGCGTGGGACTTGCCGGCCATACCGGCTCCGATGACGGCGATGCCGAGGGCGTCTGACATGTCGTGCTTCCTGTCGGCGTTGACTGTTGGAGCGCTCCAAATTGGAACGCTCCAAACTCTACGGCTAGCCTGGTGGCGCGTCAACCGGCCGTCCGGTGGCGCCACGTCGTGCGAGAAGGAGGCATCGCCATGGCCACGACCGCGTCGGCGGAGCGCGTGACGATCTACGACGTCGCGCACCGCGCGGGGGTCTCCAAGTCGCTGGTCTCCCTCGTGCTGCGCGGATCACCGCAGGTCAGCCCGGCTCGACGGGAGGCGGTGCAGCGGGCGATCGACGAGCTCGGCTACCGGCCGAGCCGGGCCGCGGCGGCGCTGGCGGGGCAGCGCACGAACACGATCGGGGTGGTCATCGACGACTTCGCGAACCTGTGGTTCGTCGAGCTGCTCGCGGGCCTGCGCGAGGGGCTCGCGGGCACGCCGTTCCACGTCGGCGTCGCCGACGCGGCGTTGAACGCGCACCTGAGCGAGAGCCCGGTCCACGGCTACCTCGCCGCGCGGGTCGACGGGCTCGTCATCGCGGCCGAGCCGCAGGAGACCGATGCCGCCGGAGTCGGGGTGCCGACCGTGCTGGTCGGCAACCGTCGCCGCGGGGTAGCCGGGGCTGACCGGGTGGCGGCCGACGAGGCGGCCGGGGCGCGGATCGCGGTCGAGCATCTCGTGGGTCTGGGGCACCGGCGCATCGCGTTCCTCGCCGGGGCGTCCGGGCCCGCGGCGGAGCGGGCGCAGGGCTACGCGGCGGCGATGACCGCGGCGGGGCTGGCGCCGCTGCAGACCGCGCCGACGCAGACCGACGAGAGCGGTGGCCATGCCGCGATGCGTGGACTACTCGCCGAACACCCCGACGTGACAGCGGTGTTCGCGGCCAACGACCTCATGGCCCTGGGCGCCTGGCAGGTGCTGCGCTCGACCGGCCGCGCGGTGCCGGGTGACGTCTCGCTCGTCGGTTTCGACGACATCCCGACCGCGCGGACCGGGCTCATCAGCCTGACGACCGTCGACCCGCGCAGCGCCGACCTCGGCCGCGCCGCCGCGACAGCGCTGCTGGCCCGCATCGACGCCCCCGGCGCCGACCCGATCGAGGTGCGCGTAGAGCCGCGCCTGATCCTCCGCTCCACCACCGCCTCCCCCCACTGACCGACCCCCACACCCGGCCGAAGGCTGCCCTTTCAGCCGAGGGCTCCGGCTACAGACCTAGCCCTCGACCGAAAGGGCAGCCTTCGGCCGAGTGGGAGGGGCTACGAGGGGGTGAGGGCGGCGACGGCGGAGCGTAGGCCGGAGGGGTCGCCGGGGCGCGTGGGGTCGGGTGGGTAGGCGCGCAAAGCCCGGCGGACCGGCTCCGAACCCGCCGACTCTGCGGGGAGCCCGGCCAGCAGGGCGACCAACGCGGTGCGCACGTCACCCGCGGCGCTGAGGGCGGTCTCGCACTCGGGCGCGGGGCGGCCGCTGGCCTGTCGCAGCATGCGCACCGAGCGGCGACGCAGCTTGGCGTTCGTCGGCACCATGTCGACCATGAGGTTTCCGTAGGTGTGCCCGAGCCGCACCATCGCCGCGGTCGAGATCGCGTTGAGCACCATCTTCTGCGCGGTCGCGGCCTTCATGCGGGTGGAGCCGGTGACGACCTCGGGCCCGGTGTCCGGCAACACCGCGACATCGGCGAGCGTCGCGAGCGGAGCGACCGGATTGGCCGAGACCAGCACCGCCCGCAGCCCCCGCTCGCGGGCCGCCGTCAGCGCGCCGCGCACGTAGGGGGTGCGACCGCTGGCGGCGATGCCGATGACGACGTCGTGCTCGCCCGCGTCGTCGAGGAGCCGGGCACCCGCCTCCGCGTCGTCCTCGGCCCCCTCGACCGCCCGCAACATGGCCGGCGGTCCGCCCGCCAGGTGCGCCTGCACCGCCTCGTCACCGACTCCGTAGGTCGGCAGCAGTTCGACCGCATCGAGCACGCCCATCCGGCCCGAGGTGCCGGAGCCGACGTAGTGCACGACGCCGCCGGCGGCGATCGCCTCGATGACCAGGTCGGCCGCGGCCGCCACGTCGTCGGCGACCGCACGCACGGCCGCAGCCACCGCGGCGTCGGCGTCGAGGATGATCTCGACGACCCCGGTGGTGCCCAGGGCGTCGAGGTCGTCGGAGTGGCCGAGGGTGCGCTCCGTCGTCCAGTCGTCCTCGCAGTGCCCGCCCGCCGGCGAGTCCCGCGGCGAGTCCGGCGCCGAGGACCGCGGCGAGTGCGGTGCCCGTGGGGCCGGGGTCACAAGCGCCCCCCGCCGGTTTCGGATCGGGCGCCGGCGCCGGCTCCCGCCGCCTCGACGACGAGCCGGGTCGGCGCGGGAGCGAGGTCGGCCACGGCGCGCGGTGGGGTGAGTGAGCCCAGCACCGCGGCGCGGGCGGCTCCGGTGACCGGACCCGCCGGCCCGCGTGCGACTCCGGGTAGCCCGTGCCACGACAGCCAGCCGATCAACGCCATGAGATACGCCTCCTTCGCCGCGGCCGGTAGGCCGAGACAGTCGCTCGGTTGCAGTCCGGTCAGACGTGACAACCGTTGAATAAGTAGTGGATTCGCAGCACCACCGCCAGAGACGACGAGCCTACGGGGGCGATGTCTGCGCACGACGTCCGCGATCGTTCGGGCGCTGAGCTCCACCAGGGTGGTGAACAGATCGGGACCCGTCGGGGTGGCGGCACCGAGCATCTGACGCACGTAACCGGCGTGGAAATGCTCTCGTCCCGTGCTCTTCGGAAGCGGCCGGGCGAAGTACGGATCGGCGAGCAGGGCGCCCAGCGCGGCCTCGTCGACGCGCCCCGCGGCGGCCAGCGCGCCGTCCACGTCGCAGCGCAGGCCGAGGTCGGCCGCCGCCGCGTCGAGGAGGCAGTTCGCCGGCCCGGTGTCACCGGTCACCGGTCCGTCGTCGGTGCCCACGATCGTCACGTTCGCGATCCCGCCGAGATTGACCGCGGCGGTGGGCACGTCGCCCAGCCACAGCGCATCCAGGGTGCTTGCGAGCGGCGCACCCTGCCCGCCGGCCGCGATATCGGCCGCGCGCAGATCGGCGAGCACCGGCAGGCCGGTGTGCGCGTGCACTCGCGCCGGGTCGCCGAGTTGCAGCGTGCCGACGACCCGGCCGCGCTCGACGAGATGATGCAGCGTCTGGCCGTGGCTGACGACGAGGTCCGCCGGCCCGAGTTCCGTCAGCGCGCGGGCCGCCGCCGCACCGAACGCCTCCCCGGTCTCGGCGTGCAGCCGGACCCACTCCGCGGGTCCGGGACTCGCGGGAGGCAGCGCGGCGAGCAGTCGCTCGCGCACGGCCGCCGGCCACGGCAGCTCGAGGTACCCGAGGGTGGTCAGCGTCAATGTGTCATCGACCTGATACATATCGGCGAGGGCGACGTCGATCGCGTCCACCGACGTGCCCGAGATCATCCCGAGGATCCTCATCCGGGCTCACCCGCCGGAGCCGGAGGTGCCGGAAGATCCGGCGCTAGCGTCGGCGAGACGACCGGTTCGGCGCTCGCCGGTGCGACGCCGAGCCCCGAGGCCGACGCGGACTCCGACGCCGAAGACGCCGAGGCCGACGCCGATGGCGGGGCCGCCGCGGACGCCGACGCCGAGTGCGAGGCCGCCGCCGACGAGGCCGACTCCGACGCCGACACCGCCGACGCAGCTGACGTCGACGGGATGGTGGGCGCCGTGGCGCCGGGCGCGTGGCCCGCCTCCCGCTGCCCCGCCAGGGCGTCCGCCGTGGCCCGCGCGTTGGCCGCCGCGCTGCCGTGGGCGCAGACGAGCCGGCCTCCGCTCGGCAGCTCCGGCGCGGCGGCCGCCACCCCGGTGTGCACGACGACCGCCCCCGGTCGCGCGGCGAGCACGGCAGCGAGGAGCTCGCCCTCGAGACCGCCTCCGGCCGCGAGACGGGTCAGCGCGACGACCTCGTGCGAGATCGGCGCCACGTCGAGCACCGCCGTCACCTCCGCCGCGCTCAGCGGCGAGATCGCCTGCACACCAGGCCAGTACGCCCCGAACGCGACGTCGAACGCGCCGCTGGCCTGCCCGGACGCGTGCGACGACCGCTGCCTCAGGTCGAGGGTGAACGGCGGCGCCTGCAGCCGCACGTCGCCGCGCACGCCCAGGGCCCGACGGGCCGCCTCCGCGCCGACCTCGTGGAGCCGGGCCAGGGCCGCCGCGTCGTCGCGCCCGGCGATCGCCGCGTCCCGCCGGTCCCACACCTCGTCGCCCGCCCCGATACCGACCCCGCCGAACCCGCCGACCCCGCCGTCCCCGCCGGTGCCAGCGCCCGCCCCGGCACCCTCGCCCGACGGCACCGCGCGCCGCACGAGCCGGGTGGTGCGCTCCGCCGAGGCGGCCAGCGCGGTGGGGTGCAGCCGGCCGTCGGCGAGCGCGGCGTCGATGGCGGCCGTGGCCTCCAGGTACATCTCGTGCGGGTCGCGGTGCTGGGGTGAGTCCAGGCACAGCAGGTCGGCGCCGGCCTGCAACGCGAGCACGCAGGCGGCCCCGAGCCCGTGCTCGTCGGCGATCGCGGCCATGCCGAGGGCGTCGGTGACGATCGGCCCGTCGTGTCCGGCGGCGCGCACCTGCCGGGTCGCCCACCGCGACAGGCTCGCGGGTCGCCGACCCAGCGCCGGCACGACGATGTGGCCGGTCATCACGGCGTCCCAGGCGGCCGCGCCGTACGGGCTCAGGTCTCGCCGGGCGAGCACGTCGGGGTCGAGGTCGAGCACCGGCACCGCGAGATGGGAGTCGACGCGGGTGTCGCCGTGCCCGGGATAGTGCTTGCCGCAGCAGGCGACGAACGGCCTCAGCCCGCGGGCGAACTCGCGCGCGTGCCGGGCCACGAGCGCGGGGTCGGCCCCGAACGAGCGGGTGCCGATCACCGGGTTCAGCGGCTCGGACGCCACGTCGAGGCAGGGCGCGAGGTCGAGGTCGACGCCGGCCCGCGCGAGCACGTGACCCAGGGCGCTCGCGCAGCGCAGCGTGAGGTCGGGGTCGTCGACGGCCCCGAGCGCGGCGTTGCCCGGCAGCCCGGAGCCGGTGGCCGCCTCCAGGCGCGTCACGTCGCCGCCCTCCTCGTCGACGGCGACGACCAGGCCCGGGAGCCCGGCGGGGCGGTGCGCCCGCAGTTCGTCGGTCAGCGCCCGCGTGGTCGCCAGGTCGGGGGTGTTGGGGGCGAACAGCAGCACCCCCGCGAGCCCCTCGGCGCACGCGGCCCACAGCCACGGCGGCACCGACGTGCCCTCGAACCCGGTGAGCAGCACGCCGGCCGCGAGCGACCGGCTCATCCCTTGACCGCCCCGGCGGACAGCCCGGAGACGAGGTTGCGCTGCACGAGCAGGAAGAACACGACGACCGGCACCGTGATGAGCGTGGAGGCGGCCATGATCGGCCCCCAGTCGGCCGAGTGCTCACCGAAGAACTTCTGCAGCCCGATCGCCACCGTGTACCTGCGGTCGGACTGCAGGAAGGTCAGCGCGAAGATGAACTCGTTCCAGGCCGTGATGAAGCTGAACACGCTGGTGGCGACGAGCCCCGGGGCGACCAGCGGGAACAGCACGTGGCGGAACATCTGCCACCAGCCGCAGCCGTCGATGTACGCGGCCTCCTCCACCTCGACGGGCACGGCCGCGACGAACCCGCGCAGCTGCCAGACGGCGAACGGCAGGCTGAACGCGAGGTAGACGATCGCGAGCCCGAGCAGGCTGTTGAGCATGCCGAGCGTGCGGGCCTGCAGGAACAGCGGGATGACGAGGGCCTCCAGCGGCACCATCTGGGCGACGAGGATCGCCACGAGGATCTGGCGGCGCAGCGGAAACGCGAAGCGCGCCACCGCGACCGCCGCGAGCAGCGCCACCAGCGAGGAGACGGTCACGGTGACGATCGCGACGAGCGCCGAGTTCAGCAGGTAGCGCCCGAACCCGGCGTCGGTGACGACGTACGCGAAGTGCTCGGTGCTGATCGCGCGCGGCAGCAGCGACCCGCCTCGGGTGGCGGCGTGTGGGTCGAGCGCGGTGGAGACCATCCAGTACGCCGGGAAGAGCGCGAACGCCAGCAGCGCGACCAGTCCGAGCGCCTGCGCCGGGGTCAGCCTCGGCGCCGAGGGCCGGACGGCTCGATCGGGCCGGCCGCCCCGCGGGAGACCGGCCGAGCGCCCCCACCGGCGCGGCGACCGGGCCACCCCTCCGCGCCCGGTCGCCGCCGTCGTGGGCCGAGCAGAAAGCAGCGTGTTCACAGCTCCTCCTCGGCGAACAGGGTGCGCAGGTAGACGGTGGTGATCGCGAGCAGCAGGAGCGTGAGCAGCACTGCGATCGCCGAACCCAGACCGTACTTGCCCTGCGCGAAGCTTTGGATGTAACTCCACACCCCGAGGTTGAAGACCGCGCGGTTCGTGCCGCCGCCTCCGGGCATGAGGTAGATCTGCGTGAAGACCTTGAAGTCCCAGATCGTCGACAGGATCGTCACGACCGCGAAGACCGGCTTCAGGGTCGGCACCGTGACGTGCCAGAACCGTCTCCAGGCGCCGGCGCCGTCGATCGTGGCCGCCTCGTAGAGCTCGTCGGGCACGGTGAGCAGGCCCGCGAGCACCGTCACGGCGACGAACGGGAAGCCGTGGTGGACGACGTTGAGCGCGGCGATCGCGAAGAACCCGACGCGGTCGAGAAACCAGTTGACCTGTCCCGTCTCGATGAGCCCGACCGCGCCCAGAGCGTGCGTGACGAGCCCGTCGGCGGGGTCGAAGAGGAAGACCCACACGTAGGTGCCGGTGATCGCCGGCACCGCCCACGCGACCATCACCGCGCTGCCCGCGACGAACCGCCAACCGGTCGGCAGCGTGCGCAGGAACAGCGCGACGAGCGTGCCGAGGGCGACGGTGGCCGCGACGCACACCGCGGCGAACCCGACGGTGTTCGGCAGCACGACGCTCCACAGGTAGCCGCTGCCGAGCACCTCGACGTAGTTGTCCAGACCGATGAAGTTCGTCGTGCCCCGGTTGAGTTCGCGCAGGCCGTAGCTCTGGAACGAGAGCCACACGACACGGCCGAGCGGCCAGGCGAGCAGCACCGCGAGGATCGTCAGCGTGGGCGCGAGCAGCAGCCAGGGGCGCGCCGCCCGGGCCCGCCGCGCCGAGGAACGGGGGCGCGGGTACGTCGGGCCCCGGGTGGGCCCGGCGGGAATCGGCGTCGCGGCCACCGGTCAGTTGCCGGAGAACGTGGCGTTCATGTCGGCGGCGGCGGTGCCGGCCGCGGTCTTGGGGTCGGCCTGCCCGGACAGGATCGACTGCATCATCGTCGGCACGACCTTCTTGCCCTGCACCTGCCCCCACAGCGGCGTGACCGGCACGGTCTTGCCGCCTTGTGTCATCTGCTTGGCGAACACCGCGGTCAGTTCGTCGTCCGAGGTCAGTTGCTTGTCCAGCAGGCTCTGCTGACCGGGGAAGTAGTTCGATTCCTGACCCCACTTCGCGGCGAGGTCGCCGGTCGTCATGAGCTGCACGAACTGCCACGCCAGATCCTGATCGGAGCTGTTCTCGAAGACGCCCAGGTGCGAGCCGCCGGTGAACGAGGGCGCCATGCCGCTCTTGCCGGGCATGACGAAGGCGCCGGTGCGCTGCGCGACCTGCGGGGCGTCCTTGCGCAGGGTCGCCGGGGTCCACGAGCCCGCGACGACCATCCCGACGTCGCCCTTGGCGTAGGCGGTCAGCGCGTCCTTCTCGGTCCAGGTGGCGGCTGCGGCGTTGGAGGACTGCTTGGCGAGGTTCGTCAGGTACGTGATGCCCTCGAGCGCGGGGGCCTGGTCGAGCGCCGACGTCCACGTGCCGCCGTTGTCGGTGGCGAGCTCGCCGCCGGCGCCCCAGATGAACGGCACCGCGGTGAACTCGCTGCCACCGGGCACGGGGAACGGCGTGACGTTCGGCTGGGTCTGCTTGATCTTCGTCACCGCGTCGGTCAGTTGCGCCCACGTCGTCGGCGGGGTCGTGATGCCGGCCTTGTCGAAGACGTCCTTGTTGTAGAGCACCGAGCGCACCCCCGCGTACCAGGGCATGCCGTACAGCCGGCCCTCGTACGTGCCGGCCTCCTTGAGCCCGGGCACGAGGTCGCCGTCCAGGCCCGCGCCCGATACCCGGTCGGTGAGGTCGACGAGCGCCCCCGCCTGCGCGAACTCCGGCGTCCACGTCGTGCCGACCTCGGCGACGTCGGGGGTGGTGCCGCCCGCGATGGCCGTCGTGAACTTGTCCTTCGCGCTCGCCCACGGAACCATCTGGATGTCGAGCGTGGCCCCGGTCTGGCTCGCGAACGTCGACTTCACCTGCTCGAAGTAGGCCGCGGAGTCGGGGTTGGTGCCCTCCATGATCCACACGGTCAGCGAACGGCCGGCCCCGTCCGCAGTGCCGCCTGAGCCGCCTGCCTCACTCCCCGTGGAGCCTGAACCGCAGGCGGCGAGCGTGATGACCCCCGTGACTGCGGCTGCGACGACGGCCACTGACCTTCTCATGGGTGATCTCCTTCGTCTCGAACGCGTCCGGCTCGCGCGCCCCATCGGAGGCCGTTGCACGACAACCGAACCCGGAGGCGAAGGGGCGCCCACCGCGGAATGTAATTTAGTTTCACACGTATCAGCTCTGCCGAAACTTAGCACTCTCTCGTGTTGTGCACGAGTCGCGCTGCGAGATGCCCGCGCCACGGGTGCGGCCGTGCTTGCCTGGATGTCTGCCAGTGGTCTGCCGGCTGGCTGCGAGCTGTCGGCGAGGGCGCGCGCGTGAGGAGGTGGGCGGTGCCGGTCCTGCTGGGTGTCGACGCGGGCGGCACCTCGACGCGGGCGCTGGCCTGCGACGAGGCCGGCGCCGTGCTCGGGCGCTCGCAGGCCGGGGGCGCCAACCTGCGCTCCTCGCTCGGGGAGCCCGAGGCCAACCTGCGCGCCGCGATCGCGGGGTGTCTACAGGGTCGGGCCCCGGACGCGGTCTGCGTTGGCCTGGCCGGCGTGCAGGCACGCCGCGACGAGGCGGTCGCCCTCGTCGAACGAGCCTGCGCCACAGCCGGGGTCACGGCCCGCCCGATGGTCGTGACCGATCTGGAGATCGCCTTCCGCAGCGTCTCGTCGTCGCCGCGCGGCCGGCTGCTGCTCGCGGGAACGGGCGCGATCGCCGCAGGCTTCGACGACTGGCAGCCGGTGGCCCGCCGCGACGGGCTCGGCTGGCTGCTCGGCGACACCGGCTCCGGGGTGTGGCTCGGGCGACGCGTGCTGCGAGCCGTCGCCGCCGACCTCGACGGCGGAGTGCCCACCGCGATGACGCCCGCCGTGCTGGCCCACCTGGGCATCGCCGGCGCCACCGACCCGCAGCGCCTCGTCGCCGCGACCGACGGGCTGCCTCCCGCGGCCTGGGCCCAGCTGGCTCCGGTGGCGTTGGCGTGGGCGGGCCGCGACGAGGTCGCGACCGCTCTCGTCGAGGGGTGCGGGCGCGGGCTGCTCGCGACCCTGCGAGCCCTGCCGGGGGCGAGGGCCGATCCGGTGGTGCTCGCGGGCGGGCTGCTGGCCGCCGGTCCGCTGCGGGCACGGATCGAATCCGCCGTGCGGATCAGCGGTTTCGCGGCGGAGCCGGTGCGCGGAGCGACGCGTGCGGCCGCCGCCGCCGTGGGGATCGACCTGCCGGCCTGAGGCGGTTCGCGTGCCCCGCGGCGGCGTTCCGCGGTGCGGGGCAACAAGCTTGTCACCCGCCGGTATCGCGTCTTGTCGGTGCCCTCCGATAGCGTCCCAGTCGGTGGATCACCCCACGTCAGTTGCCGCGGACGGTGCAGCGACCCCCGCGGCGGTCGGTTTTCGCTGCCTAGGAGAGCCATGAGCGCAACCAAGCGGTACGACTACGTGATCGTCGGAGGCGGGTCGGCGGGGTGCGCCCTGGCCAACCGCCTCTCGGCCGATCGCAGCACCAGCGTGCTCGTGTTGGAGGCAGGGCGCTCCGACTTCCGCATCGACCCGTTCATCCACATGCCCGCGGCGCTGCCGTTCCCGATCGGGAGCCGGTTCTACGACTGGAAGTACGAGTCCGAGCCGGAGCCGCACATGAACGGCCGGCGCGTCTACCACGCCCGCGGCAAGGTGCTCGGCGGCTCGAGCTCGATCAACGGCATGATCTTCCAGCGCGGTAACCCGCTCGACTACGAGCGCTGGGCGGCCGACGAGGGCATGAGCGAGTGGGACTACGCGCACTGTCTGCCCTACTTCAAGCGCATGGAGACGTGCCTGGCCGGCGCCGATGCCTGGCGCGGCGGCTCCGGCCCGCTCAAACTCGAGCGCGGCCCGGCCACCTCGCCGCTGTTCGGGGCGTTCTTCGAAGCCGTGCAGCAGGCCGGTTACCCGCTCACGGACGACGTCAACGGCTACCGCCAGGAGGGGTTCGCGGCGTTCGACCGCAACGTCTACCGCGGGCGCCGACTGTCCGCCGCGCGGGCCTACCTGCACCCGGTGATGAGCCGGCCGAACCTCACGGTGGAGACGCTCGCGCAGGTCGCCGGGCTGCGCACCCAGGGCAACCGGGTCGTCGGCGTCGA
>JBDIAM010000014.1:0-25575 GCA_039812445.1 Piscicoccus intestinalis
CCGCACATCGGCAACCGCGGGCTGCCGCTCATGGCGGGCGCGCTGGGCACCGGCATCTTCTGCGGCTACGTGTTCGTCATCCCCGGCCTGGCCGCGATCTCGATCGCCGGACTGCTCGGCATCCCGCTCGGCACGTGGCTGCTGTTCGGCATCGTCATCGGCCCGGTGGCGGCCCTGCTCACGGTCTTCATCTTCCGGATGCTGCTGCGCACCCGGTACTGGAAGCCCGAGGTCGACGAGCAGCCCGACGAGGCGATGCTCGAGCAGGAGGCCAAGGCCGCCGAGGCCGAGGCAGCCGGCGACGAGGGGCACACTCCGTCGCTGCTGGTCTCGATGCTGCCGATCGTGGTGCCGCTGCTCATGATCGGGTTCGGTGCCTTCGCCGAGCTGTTCGAGTTCACCAACCCGTTCATCGACTTCCTCGGCAACGCCAACGTCGCGCTGTTCGTCGGCCTGCTCGGCGCCTACGTCATGGCGCGCCGCGCGATCGGGGCCGAGGGCACCGGCGAAGCGATGTCCGAGGGCTTCCACACGACCGGTGAGATCCTTCTCATCACCGGAGTCGGTGGCTCGCTGGGCGCGGTCATCGAGGCCACCGGTCTCGACAAGACCCTCGCCGACCTGTTCTCCGCCGACGCCGGCGCCCCGCTGATCATCAGCATCCTGCTGGCCTGGTTCATCGCGGCGGTGCTGCACCTGGCCATCGGGTCGGTCTCGGTGGCGGCGATCACCGCCGGCGGCATCATCGCGCCCGTGCTGCACTCGATCGATGTCTCGCCCGTGGCCATCGGCCTGGCGATCGCGTCGGGTTCGCTGTTCGCGCTGCAGGTCAACAGCAACTTCTTCTGGATGTTCAAGGCGCTGCTCGGCCTGTCGACCCAGGGGGCGCTGAAGACCCTGACGATGGTGACGATCATCGCGTCCATGGTGTCGCTGCCGATGGTGCTGGTCGTCGCGCTCGTCGCGTAGCCGGCGATCACCGCGGCCGCGCCGGCCGGTCGAGTCGGCGTGCCGGCGAGTGGGTGACGGCCATCCGTCAAGATTGACCCCGTGAACAAGGTCTGGGCGGGCATCCTCGGCATCGCGCTGGCGGTGGCCATCGCCGCGGGCGGCTGGTGGGTGTCCGGGCGGTTCGCCGAGCGGGTGTCCCAGGCCCGGGCCGACGCGCAGGCGGTGGCCGCGGCCCTGACCGCGGGCCGGGTTCCGGACGGGGCGGTGGCCGGTGTCGCGCAGCCGCCCGCCGACCTGTCGCGCGTGCTGGCGGGTATGGGGTCGAGCCCGCACGAGGTGTCCGCCGCCGGCGTCGACCTCACGGACGGCGGCGACGTCGCGCAGGTCGTGCTGCGGCACAGGTGGCGCGTGCAGGCCGACAAGCCGCCGTGGACGTACCGCACCACCGCGCATCTCGACTGGACCGACGACGGCTGGCGGCTCGCGTGGGACCCGGCCGTGCTGGCTCCGGGATTGGGTGCGGCCGAGCGGTTGAGCGTGCAGCGCCTGCAGGGCGAGCGCGGTCGCGTGCTCGGAGTCGGTGACCACGTCTTCGACCCGCAGGAGCCGCTGGCCCGTCCGCTGCTCGGCCGGGTCGGCCCCGCGACCAAGGAGGTGGCCGACGACTCCGGCGGCCGGGTGCACGAGGGCGACACGACCGGGCTGTCCGGGCTGCAGGCCGCGCAGGACGCGACGCTGGTGGGCACGGTCGGCTACGCCGTGCGCGCCATCGGCGACGGCGGGGGCGACGACCCGGCTCGGGAGCTGCACCGCGTCGACCCCGTCGACGGCACCGACGTGCGGGTCAGCCTCGACGCCCGGGTGCAGGAGGTGGCCGAGGGGGTGCTCGCCTCGGTCGGCCCGGCCTCGGCGATCGTCGCGATCCGGCCCAGCGACGGGCACGTGCTCGCGGCCGCGAGCGGCCCCGGCAGCCAGGGCTGGTCGACGGCGACGCTGGGGCAGTACGCGCCGGGCTCGACGTTCAAGATCGTGACCGCCGAGGCGCTGCTCGCGAGCGGCATGACGCCCGACTCCCCGGTGCACTGCACCTCGATGGCGACGGCCGGGGGCTGGCCGTTCGGCAACTACAGCGACTACCCGCCGAACCGGCTCGGCACGATCCCGCTGCGCACCGCCATCGCCGAGTCGTGCAACACCGCGCTCATCAACGCCGCCGACGTCGCGACCCCGCAGGCGATGACCGCCGCCGCCACCGCGCTCGGCCTGCTCGCCGAGCCGTCGCTGGGGGTGCCCGCCTACCTCGGTCAGTTCCCCACCGACGTCAACTCCACCCAGCACGGAGCCGGTCTCATCGGCCAGGGCCACGTGCTCGCCTCCCCGCTGGGCATGGCCACCGTCGCCGCCTCCGTCGGCGCGATGCACACCGTGACGCCCGTGCTCCTGCTGCCGCCGGAGGAGACCGAGGAGCCGGCGCCGACGGTCGGCCCCGGGGCGACCGCGACCGCCTCGCCCGCGCCGTCTGCGTCGCCGACCCCGACGGGACCACCGGTGCCGAGCGGCCCGGAGCTGGCCTCGATCATGCGCGGGGTCGTCGCGGGCGGCACCGCGTCGTTCCTGCGCGACGTGCCGGGGGAGCCAGTGCTCGCCAAGACCGGCACCGCCGAATACGGCACCGAGGACCCGCCGCGCACCCGGGCGTGGATGATCGGCGTGCAGGGCGACCTCGCCGTCTCGGTCTTCGTCGAGGACGGACAGAGCGGTTCGGGCACCGCCGGCCCGCTGCTCGAACGGTTCCTGCGCCGGCTCGCGTAGCCGGGGCTGCGCGACGAACCGGCGACCTACGGCACGATGACGAGCTGACGTAGCACCCGATCGGCGGCCTCCCGGGCCGGAGCTGAGTCGGGCTCGACGCGCACGTCCGCGCGCTGCGGGGCGAGCCGGCCGGACGCGAGCAGCAGCCACGTCGCGTCGTCGGTGGTCATCGTGACGACGGTCTGTCCGGAGGTTTCCGCCGCTTCCGGCGCCTCGACCGGAGCGGCCCGCCCGTCGTCGCCGATGCGCGCGGCGAGCACGCGACCCTGCGGCCCGTCGACGCGCAGCACGACCGTGGTGCCGGGCGGCAGCCGCCGCAGCGCGATCGGGAACGCCCGAGCGAAGACGCCGGCGACGTGCGCGGCGCCGGCCGACTCGGTCTCGACGTCGGAGCCGGTCGCCCGGCGCAGGTCCTGCGCGTGCACCCACAGGTCGATGGGGCGGTTCGTCAGCCAGGTGCGCAGGTCCCAGTCGAGGGCGCCGGACAGGCCGGGGGCGGTGGCCTTCGGGTCGGAGACGTCGAGGGCCGTCACCGCCTCGCGCCGGGCGGCGCAGGCGGCCGCGAACTCCTCGAGCAGGGCGGCGGGGGCGACGTCGCGGCGGGCGGCGACTCCGGCGTGCGTGACGTCGGTGGGCATCGGCCCGTTGCGCCGGGCGGGCGTGACCTCGACGGTGCCGCCGGCGGGCTGGGGGAGCCCGGCGGCCTCGCTCTCCAGGTGGGCCAGGTGGGCGACGAGGTCGCGCACGGTCCAGCCTGGGAGGGCGGTCGGGCGGCCCCAGTCGTCGTCGCGCAGGCCGCGGGCGAGCGCCAGGGTCGCGGTCGCGGTGTCGTCCCAGAGCCGGATGAGGTCGGGCATCGTCGCCATGGGCCCACCCTAGGCGGTGGTGCCGGGGCTCTCGACGGCTTCGGGCTCCCGTCGGCGCTCAGCCGCCGAGCGCCAGCAGCGCGGCGATCGTCAGCATCGTCACGCCGACGACGACGTCGATGACCTGCCAGGTGCGCGGGTGGGCCAGCCGTGGGGCGAGGGCGCGGGCGCCGAGGCCGAGGGCGGTGAACCACACGAGGCTCGCGGCCATCGCGCCGCCGCCGAACCACCAACGCTCCTGCGGGCCGTGCTGATTGGCGATGCTGCCGAGCATCAGCACGGTGTCGAGGTAGACGTGCGGGTTGAGCCAGGTCAGCGCGAGCGTCGTCGCGACGACGGAGCCGGCGGCCACCGTCTCCCCGGCGTGCAGGCCGCTGGAGCGGCGCGCCGAGAGCAGGCTGCGCACCCCGAACCAGGCGAGGTAGAGCGCGCCGGCGTACCGCAGGCCGGTCAGCGCGGCCGGGTGCAGGGCGCTGATGACGCCGATGCCCGCGACGCCGACGCTGACGAGGATGGCGTCGCTGATGGCGCAGATCGCGATGACGAGGCCGATGAACTCCCGGCGCAGCCCCTGCCGCAGCACGTAGGCGTTCTGGGCGCCGATGGCGAGGATCAGCGAGCCGCCGGTGGCGAATCCGGCGGCGGCCGTAGGCAGGACCGAAGTGAGCACGCTTCGACGCTAGGCGCGCCGTGCTGTGAAGGCCAGCGAATGATATTTGGGGTTCATTAGAGTTGCTTCATGCATCCGGATCAGCTGGCGGCGCTCGTCGCGGTCGTCGACACCGGCTCCTTCGAGGCGGCGGCGCGGGAGCTGCGCATCACGCCGTCGGCGGTGAGCCAGCGGGTCAAGGCCCTCGAACGGGCCTGGTCGCGGGTGCTCGTCGTGCGCGCCAGCCCGTGCCGGGCGACGCCCGACGGGGAGGTGTTGCTGCGGCTGGCGCGGCAGGTCGCCGAGCTGGCGGCCGACGCGTCGGCCCAGCTCGACCCCGACGGCGCGGGTCGGCGCCGGCTGCCGGTGGTCGTCAACGCCGACTCGCTCGCCACGTGGTTTGCCGCCGTGCTCGCGGAGGCGGCGACGTGGGACGACTGCGCGCTCGAGCTGCTCATCGAGGTCGAGGACCACGGCACCGCACACCTGCGCACCGGGGAGGCGGTGGGCGCGGTGACCTCCGATCCCGCGCCGGTGCCCGGCTGCACGGTCGAGCCGCTCGGGGTCATGCGCTACCTGCCGGTGTGCACGCCGGAACTGCTCGACCGGCACGAACAGCGCGCGGGCGACCCCGACTGGGCGGCGCTGCCGATGGTGCGCTTCAGCGACCGCGACGACCTGCAGCACCGCCTGCTCGCCCGGCACGGCGTGGCCGCGGCGGGCACCGAGCACCGCATCCCCTCCTCGCAGGCGTTCGCGTTCGCGGTGCGCCGCGGGCTGGGCTGGGCGCTGCTGCCGGAGGCGCAGCTCGGCGACGCCCTGGCCACGGGCGCCCTCACCCGCCTCGGCGGCGCCCGCGAGCACCTCGACGTGCACCTGGCCTGGCAGAGCTGGCGCCTCGGCTCGGCCCGGACCACCCGTCTCGGCCAGGCCGTGCACCGCGCCGCGCGGGCGGGGCTGCGAGCCGCTCGCTAGCGGCCTTCTTCGGGGCGGCCGCGCGCCGGCCCGGCACTCGACGTGCTCGGCGCTCAGGCCCGGGTGCGCCCGAGGTAGGCCATGAGCCGGTCGGTCTCGCTCGCGCCGGGCGGCGGCTCGACGGCCGGCCCGAACGGACCCGACCGCAGCTGTTCCTCGGGGATGCTGCGCACGAGGTTCTCGACGTGGGCGAGCAGCTCGTCGGGCAGGTCGAGGGCGCGTCCGCCGGAGGCGGCCAGATCCCAGGCGTGCACGGCGAGGTCGGCGATAGGCAGCGCGAGGGCCTGCGGCAGCGGCAACTCGCCGCGCGGTGACGACACCACCTGCGTGGGATCGGCGCTGATGATCGCGTCCGCGGCCCGCGCGGCGGAGTCGTTCCAGCGGGTCACGGTCTCGGCTTCGCCGCCGTCGCCCGCAGCGTCGGCGGGCGTGCCGGCGTAGTCACCGCCTCCCATGGCCGTCAGCGCCTTCTGCACGGTGCCGGTCACATGGGCCAGCACGTCGAGGGCGGTCCACTGCTCGCACGGGGAGGCCGCGCGCCAGTCGGTGGTCGCCTCCACCTGCTCGCTCACGAGGTCGAGGCCCTCGGCGAAAAGGGTCGTTGTATCGCTCATGCCCCCACCGTAGGCGGGGCCACCGACAGGATTCGCGCTCCGCGTGCTCGGTTGGGCCGGCTCGGCGCGGCCGCCGCGTCGCCGGGTTCCTCGCGCCGCCGTGCACCGGCAGCGAGATCACCGGATCGGCCGCGCGCAGCTGGGGCCGCAGTCGGTCGAGCACCGCAAGGTGCTGGGCTCGCGCGCGGTCGTGCCGGCGTCGAGGTCGAGGGCGTCGGTGAGCACGGCGCGGTTCGCGACCGGCGCTTGCCGGCGCACGCTGCGCTCGGCGCTTGCCGGCGCACGCGGCCATCGGGGTCGACGAGCAGGCTGCGACCGACTCCGGAGCCCCTCGCTCGGAACTGCGTGTCGCGGTCAGGACTGCGGCACGAACAGCAGTTCTCACCACGACACGCAGTTTTCAGGGAGGTGGGGGTCAGGCGCTAGGCGGCGATGAAGGCGGAGAGGGCGGCGGTGTCGGCGTCGGTGAGCGGGTCGACGCGGCCGCGGCTGACGAGCTGGGTGACGGTGCCGTCGACGGCGGCCTGCGCCCACGCCGCGCGGTGGTCCAGGCCGAGGTGCGGCAGCCCCGGCAGGAACACGCACCCGGAGGCGGTGTCGAACCCCGGGTCCGACGGGATCGTGTGCGACGGCGGGTGCAGCACGACGAGACCGTGGGGCCGCGGCGCCGCGAGCGCGCCCGGCTTCAGCGCGTCTTTGCCGACGACCTGGCCGGCGGCGGTGATGATGCCGACCGCATTGGGATGCGGCCGGTCGGTCAACTCGTCGTGCACCGCGTACACCGTGCTCGTCGGCAGCAACCCCGGAACGGCCGCCATCCGCACGGCGAGCACGAGGAACTTCGCCCACTCGACGGTGTTCTCCGGCCACCGACCCAGCAGCAGAAAACCGCACAGCGTCCCGCGCGACTCCAGCGGCGCGATCTCGACGTCCTGCCCCGCGGATTCTTCGCTGTGACGTGCATCTTCACTCATGACCGCCTCCTTCGCCGTGCACCAGAGGTGAATCGCAAGCTTGCCCCCAGGCCGACCGCCCCGGCAATAGCGGGTGACCGATCTGTGATGCGCACCTATCGGCCGAGCATGACATCCCGACCAGCGAATCGGGCCGAAGCCGCACGAGTTTGCACGACGACACGTGCGGCTCGCGGAGCCTTCGCCCGCGACCTACCGTCGAGAGATGACGACACGATCTGTCCGTTTCGCCCGGTCCCTCTCGCCGCTGGCCGCGACGCTCGCGATCGGCCTGTCGATCGCCGGCTGCGGCACCGGGGCGCAGGAGCCCGCCGCGCCGCAGTCCCCCGCCCCGCCGAACCCCGCCTCCCCGACGCCGACGCCGGAGGCGACCGGCCAGACCGGCCAGAGCGCGCCGCCGCCGGGAGACGCCACCCAGCAGCCGGGAACCACCGACCCGACCGTGCAGCCGGATGCGACCGGGTTCGCCGGCGGAGCCTGTACCGGCACCGTCGGCGCCGTGAACGTCACCCGCGACATCACGGTCGGCTCCGGCGCCACCTGCGTGCTCGAGGGCACCCGGGTCGACGGCGATGTCACGGTGGCCTCCGGCGGCACCGTGCGCCTCGCCGACGCCCGCATCGACGGGGACGTGCAGGGCCAGGGGCACGCCGCCGTCACCGTGACCGGCGGGCAGGTCGACGGCAACATCCAGCTCGAGGGCGGCGCCGACGCGACCGTCGAGCGCGTGCGCATCGACGGCGATCTGCAGGCCGAGCGCAACTCCGGCACCCAGCGCTTCACCGGCAACACCATCGACGGCAACCTGCAGTGCGAAGCCAACACACCGGCTCCGGGCGGCTCCGGCAACCGCGTCAACGGCAACAAGGAAGGCCAGTGCGCCTCGCTGTAAGAAGGAGTCAGAGGCGGGGCACCCGACTACGCTGAAGACTCCCGGGCGCGCGAAGCGCCAGCGACATGGTCAGGCGTGGGGTCACGTCCGACTCCTCTCGGGGCACTGAAACCAGACATCCGTAAATGCCCGGCTATGCCCGACCCACACGCGAGCGCTTTACCAACATTTGACCTACGTTGTGGCGCAACGCGATCGGAGGTGGGCCGGTGAACAAGACGGATCTTGTTGACGAACTGGCATTGCGACTGGGGAGCAAGCGACAGGCCGAATTGGCGGTCGAGACCCTGACGGATTTGATCATCCGGTGGGTCGCTGACGGAAAGGATGTGCGCGTCCACGGCTTCGGGGTGTTCGAGCGCGCGAACCGTTCGGCCCGCCGGGGCCGCAACCCGCGCACCAATGCCGACGTGCCGATTCCTCCCGTGGCGGTGCCGCGGTTTCGGCCGAGTGACACCTTTCGCCAGTACGTGGCGGAACCGGAGACGCTGCCGCGTGGACGTCCCGCGGCGCGCCGTCGTCCGCGAGCGACGGATCAGGCCTCCTGACCATCGCTGCGGGGAGCTCAGAATGCTCCGAATTACGGTGTCTTTCAATCGAGCCCGTCGTGAGTCCCCGGAATATCCCGGGGATGGTCGACGGCGCGCGGCCTTGTCCGATCGGGCATCTTCGCGGTTAACGCGCACGCGGGTATCCGGCTCCGCGTGGGGGTCTCCCGGCGTGCCCCGCAGGCGGATTCGCGGCCGCGGCCGGGCGCTCGAGGTGGTCTCGCGCAGCTGCCCGCGGCGGGCCTGGGGGCGAGCCTGGGCGGCGCGGGCGGGCGGCTGTTCCCGTCCTCTCGCGGGGCGCCGCTCGACGCCTGTCGCGCCGCGCAGGGGTGTCACCATGCCGATTCCGGGAGCCGGGACGTGGCCTGGCGCATCGGGTTCCACGCCGGGTGCACTTGGGCGGGCCGGGCGGGGGGTGAGTCCAGGGGCTGCGTCCACGGGTCCCTGCGCCGCGGGAAGGGCTCGACGGCGCCTGCGCGGCAACGCCCGCGGGGCGTGTGTGGGGCGTCGTTCGCTCAGCCTTTCGATGGAGAAATCTCCCAGATCGGTTACATTTCAGTAACTCTCAGTGTCCAGGACGTGGCATAAGTGATTGGGTTCTGAGCTGATTCCGCGCAAACGGACATGAACGGGTGGTGTGATCGGCGCCACTCGGGGGGACTGGTGCGCCGCCCATCGCGATCTGTCCGATCCCGAAACTCCCCGGGTCCCGAAGCGCGCGAGTCGCCGACGCCGACAGCTGCCCCAGCGAGCCGGGTCCCGCTAACCTGCTCGCCGTGAACGCCTCCTCCGATGAGTCTGTCACGCACGAGCTCGCTACTGCCACAATCGATCTGCGTAACAACCCGGAGCTGCGGGAGGTGCCTGTTCCGCGCGGCGCCGGCTACGACCCCGGCTTCCTCGGGGCGCGGCTCGCGCCGGCCGAGCCCCGCCCCGGCTCGGACTCCGACGACGCCGTGCTGCTGCACGGACAGCCGTGGCTGCCGTACGAGCACTTCGCCGTCATGCTGTCGCGCACGCGCCGCCTCGCGCGCCAGGTGGCCTGGAACATCGACGTGCAGACCCTGCGCGGGGGAGACGACGTGAGTCGGTCCGGGATCCCGTTTCGCGCCGACCCCCGCATTCCCGCCGAGGTGCAGACCCTCGACGACGTCTACGCGCGCAACCGCCTCGATCGCGGCCACATCGCCCGCCGCGCCGACCTGCTGTGGGGCGCCGACGACGAGGTCGATCGCGCCAACCGCGAGTCGTTCTACTTTCCCAACATCACCCCGCAGATGGACTCCTTCAACCAGTCCGGGCGCGAGGGCCGGTGGGGTCTGCTGGAGAACTCGCTCGCCGAGTACGTGCGCGCCACCTCGCTCCCGCGCGTCAGCGTGTTCGGCGGCCCCGTGCTCGCCGCCGACGATCCGGAGTATCGCGGGGTGCGCGTGCCGCTGTCGTTCTGGAAGCTGCTCGCCTACCGGATCGACGGTGAGCTGCGGTGCCGCGCCTTCCTGCTCACGCAATCGCTCGACGGCCTGGAGCCGGTGACGTTCGACGAGCAGTACCGCATCTACGGGGTGCCGCTGGGTGATCTGCAGGAGCGCACCGAGCTGGTCTTCGTGCCGCAGCTGCTGGCCGCGGATCGCCTCGGGGCCGGGGTCCGCCCCAGGGTCGAGCTCGTCGACGACCCGTACGCCGTGCGCTGGTAGGCGACCTGCGTGTCACCGTGACCGGGCCCGACTGCGCTAGGCTGCCCTAGACAAATGACACGTCACCTTTGTTGCTGATGGGGTTCGGAACACATGAAGATCGGGATCATCGTCGGGTCGATCCGCCAGGGCCGCGCCGGCACGGCCGTCGCGCAGTGGGTGCTGGAGCGCGCGCAGGGGCGGGAGGCGGACTACGAGGTGCTCGAACTCGCCGACTTCGACGTGCCGCTGCTGACGAGCGCGACCGTGCCCGGCGCGGCCAACAAGCAGTACGACTCGCCGCAGGTCACCGCCTGGAGCCAGGCCATCGACGCCCTCGACGGCTACATCTTCGTCACCCCCGAGTACAACCACGGCGTGCCCGGCGGCTTCAAGAACGCCTTCGACAGCCTGGGCTCCGAATGGGCCCGCAAGCCGGTCGCCTTCGTCTCCTACGGGGCCGACAACGGCGTGCGCGCGGTCGAGCACTGGCGTCAGATCGTCGCCAACTTCCACATGGTCGGGGTGCGCCAGCAGGTCTCGCTGTCGCGGTTCAGCGAGTTCGGTGACGACGGCCTCGCGCTGCTCGATCGCCGCGACGGCGAGCTCGACACCCTCTTCGACCAGCTCGAGTCGATGGCGGCCACGCTCGCCGCCTGACCGCGAGCCGAGGCCGGTCCGTCGAGCCGGCTCTTCCGTCAGGGCCGGCAGGGTCGGTAGAGCCGGCTCCCGGCCTCAGTCGCGGGCGGCGAGCAGCAGGTCGGCGAGTTCGCGCAGGTCGGTGATCCGCAGGTGGGCGTCGTCGCGGCCCAATGCCGCGACGATCGCCCCGGCGGCCAGCCCGGCCGCGACTCCGGAGCCGCTGTCCTCCACCACCAGGCAGCGTTCGATCGGCACGCCGAGACGATCGGCGGCCAGCCGGTACGAGGCGGGGTCGGGCTTACCCGCCGGCACCTCCTCGACCGTCGTCAGCGACGGCGGCTCGACGCCCGCGGCGCCCAACCGGGCCAGTGCCAGCGCTCGGTCGGCGTTGGTGACGACCGCCCACGGCAGGCCGAGCCGGCTCACCGCGGCGAGGAACTCGTCCGCCCCGACGGCCGCCACGACGCCCTCGACGTCGGACGTCTCCGCGCGCATGTGCGCCTGCACGTCGGCCTCGATCGTCGCCTCCGGCAGGTCGGGGCGGAACCGGCGCATGGTCGCCCCGGTGGCCTCGCCGTGACACGTGGCGATCACCGCGGACGGGTCGACGTCGTGCGCGAGCGCCCAGGCGGTCCACCGGCGTTCGACGGCGGCGTCGGAGTTGACGAGCGTGCCGTCCATGTCGACGAGCAGCGCCTCGACGGGGCGAAGATCGGTGCGCGCCGTGGCCGTCATCCCATCGGGCCGATCGAGGCGGTGTGCATGACGTGCTCGCCGGCGGCGTAGTCGTCGACCCACGCGCGGGTCGCGGCGCGCACCGTGCGGAACGCCAACTCGTCCCAGGGGATCTCCTCGATCCGCACGAGCCGGTTCTCGATGGTCTCCGGCCCGGGTGCCAGGTCGAGGTCGAGCAGCCGCGCCCGGTAGAACAGGTGCACCTGACCCGCGTGCACCACGTCGTAGACGGCGTGCAGGCCCTCGATCTCGACGCGGGCGCCCGCCTCCTCCATCGTCTCGCGGGCGGCGCCGGCCTCGGCCGTCTCGCCGTACTCCAGAAACCCGGCGGGCAGCGTCCAGTACCCGCGACGGGGCTCGATGTTGCGCAGGCACAACAGGATTCGTGGACCGTCGGGCTCGCCGTGCCAGATCGGCACGGTCCCGACCACGTTCGCCGGGTTGATGTAGTCGACGTAATCGCACGCGGGGCACACGGCCCGCAGCCGGTCCTCCATCGGGGGAATGCGCTGCTGCGTGGGCGTGCCGCACAGGCGGCAGAAGCGGATGTCGGGGTAGGGCACGACCCCCAGGGTGTCACCTCCGCCGGTGCCGGCCCAGCGGTGGGCCCCGCTCTCGTCCACACAGCCGCTGTGCGCACGAGTCGTCGTGTCTGCCAGGAAGGTCGGCGTCGACACGTCAGACTGGCGGCCGTGATGACACCACTCGCGTGGCTTGCCGGCACACTGCTGGGGGGCATCGGCATCGACGCGGCCGCGCACGCGGGCGGCCCCGACGCGCCGTGGTGGTTGTGGGCGCCGACCGCGCTCGCGCTCCTCGAGCTGTTCCTCGTGCCGTCGGGTGCCTGGACCGACACCGGGCGGCGCGGCGCCGTGCTCGTGCGCCTCCTCGCCGTCGCGGCGATCGGCACGTACTGGGTCAGCGCGGTGGCGGCCGGCAGCATCGGCTGGGGCGGCTCGGCGCCGCTGGCGATCCTGATGCAGTGGTGCGTCGGCCTGGCGATGGCGGGCCGCGACCTCGCCGGCCGGTTCATCATCCGGCTGGGCGTCGCGCTCATCGGCGGGCTGCTCCTGTGCGTGTGCCTCTACGAACTCCTCACGCTGCCGGGCGGAGTCGGTCCGCTGCTCACCGCGGTGCCCGAACTGCTCACCGGCGTGCGCACCCCGCCGGCGCTCGGGCTCATCGTGCTGCTGGCCGGCCTGGCGCTGTGCGCCGGGGTGCTCGTCGACCTCCTGCGCGGGCTGGGCGGACTCGGCGGCCAGGGCGGGCCGAACCGGCTCGCCGACGCCCTGCTCGGCATCGGGCTGGCGTGCGCCGGACTCAGCCTGCTGCTCCTCGTCGCCACCGCCGTCCCCGTCGGCGGGCCGCTGCGGCTCGAACCCCTCGACCTCGTCGGCCTCGGCCTCGGCGCGCTCGGACTCGTCGGCGGCGCACTGCTGATGCGCGCCACCGCGCGGCTGAGCCCGGCCGCGCTCGTGCTGTGGGGGCTGGGCCTCGCCGCGGTGCTGCCGCACACCCGCGTGGCCGTGCTGCCCCGCGCCGACGTGCGCACCGCCTTCGACTACCCCGTGCTCGTCGGCGCCGCTGTGCTGTGCGGCACCCTCGCGGCCTTCCTGCTCACCGGCAACGTGGTGCGGTGGTGGAACTCGTCCGCCGCGGAGACGGCGGCCGCCGCGCGCGAACGCGAGACGGCCGCGGCCTCCGTGCCGTTCGCTGCGGGGCTCGAGGTTCTCGAGCCTGCCGAGGTCACTGAGGCCGTTGAGCGTGCCGAGGCTCAGGAGAGCGCCGAGGCTCGCGAGGTCCCTGCGGGCCCGGAGGTCATCGAGGACGTCGAGGACGTCGAGCCGGCCCCGCCCGTCGAGCCGGCCCCGCCCGTCGAGCCGCTCGAACCCGCCGCGCAGGCCGCGTCGGACCATCCCGCACCGGCCCACGCCGGGCCGGCCCACGCCGGGCAGCCCCACGCCGGGCAGCCCCACGCCGCATCGGTCCAGGCCGCACCGGCCCACGCCGGGTCGGTCCATGCTGCGTCGGCGCACACCGGTGCCCAGGAAGCGCCCGCGGAACCGGTCGGGGCCACCCGCGGCGGCCTGCTCGGGCGACGTCCCCGACTCCCGCGAGCGCCCCGGCTGACCCGGCGCAGCTCGCTGCCGGGCTGAGACCCGACGGGCCGCCGCACGGCGCCGGCTCGACGGTGGGCGCGCGACGCCCGGCTCGACGGTGGGCGCGCGGCGCCCGGCTCGACGGCCAGACGCCAAGCTCGACGAACCGACGCGTATCCCTACGCGCCGGCGCCCCGCCGCAGCCACGCGCGGCCCCCGACGCCGAGGGCGACGACCAGCAGCCCCAGCAGCACCGACTCCCACGGGAGGGTGGCCACGAGCGCGAGGCAGCCGACGAGTCCGGCGCCCTGCACGGCCCGCGACCAGCGACGATGCTCCGCCGACTGAGTCCAGGCGGAGGCGTTGGCGATCGCGTAGTACAGCAGCACCCCGGTGGAGGAGAAGCCGATCGCGTGCCGCAGGTCCGCGACGAGCACCAGGGCGGCGGCCGCGACCGCGACGCACACCTGCGCGAGCGCCGGCACGTCGTGGCGCGCCTGCAGCCGCGACAGCACCGGCGGCAGGTCGTGCCGACGCGCCATCGCCAGCATGGTGCGCGACACCCCCGCGAGCAGCCCGAGCAGCGCGCCGAGACACGCGAGCACCGCGCCGACGCGCACCAGCGCCGCCACCGGCTCCAGGCCCAGGCCGCGGGCCGCGTCGGCCAGCGGCAGCGCGGAGGCGGCGAGGTCGACCGGCCCGAGCACGACCAGCAGCACCGCGGCCACCGCCGTGTACACGACGACGACCAGCGCCAACGCCCGGGTGATCGCCGCCGGAATCGTCTCCTGCGGGTCGCGGACCTCCTCCCCGAGCGTCGCGATCCGCGCGTACCCCGCGAACGCGAAGAACAGCAGCCCGGCGGCCTGCAGCACGCCGTAGGCGCCCGCCGGCGGCCCCGGCTGGGGGTCGGGCCGGCCGGAGTGCGCGATCAACAGCACCAGCAGCGTCACCGCGAGGATCGCCAGCGTCACCGCGAGCAGCACGCGCGCGGTGCGGGCGGTCTTCGTGATCCCCCCGAGCAGCACCCCGGTGAGCACCGCGAGAGCGCCGATGGCCGCGAGCCGCGCGAACGGGCCGGTGTGACCGAGGGCGTACACCGCGGCGGTCGTCGCCATCGCCGCGCAGGACGCCGTCTTGCCGACGACGAAGCACCAGCCGGCCGCGAATCCCCAACTCGGCCCGAGGCGCTCGCGCCCGTACACGTACGTGCCCCCGGAGTCGGGGTACTGCGCGGCCAGCTGCGCCGAACTCGTCGCGTTGCACCAGGCGACCCCCACCGCGAGGGCCAGCGCCACCAACAGCCCGGCGCCCGAGCCCGCCGCCGCGGCCGCCGGGCCGAACGCCGCGAACACCCCGGCTCCGATCATGGAGCCGAGTCCGATGACGACGGCGTCGTTGCGGCCCAGTCGCCGCTGCATGCGCGGATGCTCGCTCATGGGCCCATCCTGTCGGTCGCAGGTGAACGCCCGGCGGCGCAATCCGGGCCGTTCGCGCCGCAGCGCCGCCCCGAACGGCGTCCATCGGCGATGATCGAAGGCATGCTGCCACGTTCCACGCCGAGCGCCGCCGGGGTCGATGCGCAGGGCGTGCG
This sequence comes from Piscicoccus intestinalis, assembly GCA_039812445.1. GTDB lineage: Bacteria > Actinomycetota > Actinomycetes > Actinomycetales > Dermatophilaceae > Kineosphaera > Kineosphaera intestinalis_A. The sequence continues at coordinate 15,025 of JBDIAM010000014.1, forward strand.
CGACTTCGTCCGCGCCGCAACCGACTCCGGCCTCGAACTGCACAGCCTCATGATCGTGCGCGGCGGCGCCGTCGTCGCGCAGGGCTGGTGGGAGCCCTACACCCCCGACGGCACCGCCCTCGTCTACTCGCTGTCGAAGATGCTCACGTCGACCGCGGTGGGCATCGCCGTCGGGGAGGGTCTGCTCGACCTCGACGCCACCGTCTCCGAGGCGTTGGGTGATCACGCGCCCGCTCGGGCCGCGGCCTGGGTGCACAGGGCCCGGGTGCGCGACCTGCTCGCGATGTCCAGCGGTCACGAGACCGACGGGCTCGAGGCGATGATGGCCGCGGTCGTCGCGGGGCACGACCCGCTGGCCGCGTTTCTCACGCTGCCCGCCGAGCACGCCCCCGGCGAGGTGTTCACCTACAACCAGGGGTGCACGTTGACGCTGGCGGCGATCCTGGCCCGCGTCACCGGCGAGCGGCTGCTCGACTGGCTGCGACCCCGGCTCCTGGCGCCGCTGCGTATCGACCGGATCGCGTGGACCCCGATGCCCGGCCTCACCGGACCGACCGGCGCCGGGCTTGAGCAGGGCTTCAGCGGCGCGCAGGTGACCACCGCGGCGATCGCCGCTCTCGGGGAGCTGTGGCGCCGCGAGGGCCGGTGGGGCGAGGAGCAACTCGTGCCGCGCGAGTACCTGCAGGCGGCCCGCTCCACGCAGATCGACAACACCGGTCGGCACACCGAGCCCGACTGGCAGCGCGGGTACGGCTTCCAGGTGTGGCGCAGCCGGCACGGCTACCGCGGCGACGGGGCGTTCGGCCAGCTGTGCCTCGTGCTGCCCGAGCAGGAGGCGGTCGTCGCGGTGACCGCGCAGACCGAACTCATGCAGCGCGAACTCGACCTCGTGTGGGAGCACCTGCTGCCGGCGCTGGAATCCGGCGGAGGCACGGCGCAGGCCGACGAGGCCTTGGAACGGGAACTGGCGGCGCTGCGGCTCGAACCGCCGCCGCGGCTCGTGCGGCGCCCGGAATCGGTGGTCGGGCTGCTCGACGTGGACCACCGTGTCGTCGAGTCCGCGCCGCTGCTCGGGCGGGTGGAGTCGGTGCGGATCTCGCGGCGCGACGGCGGGTTCGTCATGACGTGGCGCGCGGACGGCGCCGACCACGAGACCCCGGTCGGCGTGGGTGCCTGGCTGCGCGGACAGCTGCCCTCGCCGTGGTCGTTCCCGCCGGCGGTCGCGGTGGCCGGGGAGGCGGGGGCCGACGGGATCCGCGTGCGCGTCGTCTACGTCGAGTCGCCGCACGCGCTGACGGTCACGATCACCGGTGACGGCGCCCGGATGTCGTGGGTCACCCAGCCGCTGCGCTGAATTCCGGCGCGGCGGTTTCGGCGGGCCGTGTGAGGATGCCGTCATGACCGATGAATCAGCCTCGAGCGGCTCCGCGCCGCGAGTGGTCAGCGCCGAACGTGTCGTCGACGCGCCCGCGGCCACGATCTTCGACCTCATCGCCGACCCTGCCCGGCAACCGGAGTGGGACGGCAACGACAACCTCGCGACGGCCGACTCCGGGCAGCGGGTGCGGGCCGTCGGCGACGTCTTCACGATGACGCTGACCACCGGCGCCGTGCGCGAGAACCACGTCGAGGAGTTCGCGGAGGGGCGCCGAATCGCTTGGCGCCCCAGCGAAGTCGGCCGCCCCCAGCCCGGGCACCTGTGGCGTTGGGAGCTGGAGCCGCTCGAGGGTGAGCGCACGCTGGTGCGGCACACCTACGACTGGTCGCAGCTGACCGACCAGACCCGCCTCGAGCGCGCCCGACGCAACACGCCCGAGACGCTCGCCGCCTCGATCGATCGCCTCGCCGCGCTCGCCGAAGCCCGCTGAGCCGCGCACCGCCGGGGTCTCGCAGGGGTCTGCGGCGGGGTCTCGCCGGGGTCAGCGGCTTCGGGGTCGGGACCCCGAAAGATAGTGGGAGATTCGCCCGGGCAGACGCGGCAGATTTACCACGCTCTTCGGGGGTCTCGCCGACGCCCAGCCGGGAGCGGCCGCCGCCGCGCGCCGGGCGTGCTGCGCCGCCCACCGACCGACGCGCCCTGGGCCGCGCATACCCGCGGCGCGCTCGCCGAAACGCGCTGAGCCGCGCGCCGACTGCGCCGCGCTCGCCGATGCGTTCGGAGGTGCCCGTCGGCGGGGTCCGCGGCGGCCGGGTCGGGACCCCGAAAGATAGTGGGAGATTCGCCCGGGCAGACGCGGCAGATTTACCACGCTCTTCGGGGGTCTCGCCGACGGCCAGCCGGGAGCGGCCGCCGCCGCTACGTTGGGGCGTATGACGGCGCAGCGCAACGTGCTCGGCGGGCCGCTGGAGCAATGCGGCACCGAACCGGTCACCGGTTTCTACCGCGACGGCTCCTGCACGTGGGGCCCGGACGACATCGGCAGCCACACGATCTGCGTGGTGGCGACGGCCGAGTTTCTCGAGCACCAATACCGGGTCGGCAACGATCTGCTGACCCCGCGGCCGCAGTGGGGCTTCCCGGGACTGCAGCCGGGGGACCGCTGGTGCGTCGTCGCGGTCCGCTGGCTGCAGGCGCATCAGGAGGGGCGCGCGGCGCCCGTCGTGCTCGCGGCGACCAACGCCCAGGCCCTCGAGGTCGTCCCCCTCGACGTGCTGCGGCCCTACGCCGTCGACGTGCCCGACGACCCCGCCACCCTGCTGAGCTGACCCCGCCGAACCCCGCCGACCCCTCGCTGAGAACTGCGTGTCGTGGTCGCGACTGCGGTTCATGTCGCAGTCTTCACCACGACACGCAGTTTTGAGGGTCGTGACGTCCGGAGGCGCGTGCAGTTTCGAGCGGGGTGGCGGTGAGGGACGGCGTGCGACGTTGAGCAGCTGTCGAGACGTCGAGCGGAGGCGACGCGTCGGTTGGGGTGGGTGTCGGGACGCGGACGGGTCGGGGATCATGGGGGGATGACCTGGACCGAGCATGCGATCTGCTGGCACGTCTACCCGCTGGGGTTCCTCGGGGCGCCCGTGCGCGACGTGCCGGCCGACCCGACTCCGAACCGGCGGCTGCGTGACCTCGTGCCGTGGCTCGACTACGTCATCGAGCTCGGCGCGAACGTGCTGCTGCTCGGGCCGATCTTCGCCTCGACCAGCCATGGCTACGACACCACCGACCACCGCCGCATCGACCCGCGGCTCGGCGACGACGAGGACTTCGACATCCTCGTGCGCGAGTGCCACGACCGCGGCATCAGGCTGGTCCTCGACGGCGTCTTCAATCACGTCGGCTCCGCGCACCCCGCCTACCGGGCGGCCCTCGAGCAGGGGCCCGACAGCGACGCCGCCCGCCTGTTCCGCATCGACTTCGACGCGCCGGACGGCCCGGCTCCACACGTCTTCGAGGGTCACGGCGACCTCGTCTCGCTCAACCACGACAGCCCGCAGACCGCCGAGTTCGTCGCCGACGCGATGACGTACTGGCTCGACCGGGGCGCCGACGGGTGGCGTCTCGACGCCGCCTACGCCGTGCCGCCGCAGTTCTGGGCGCCGGTCATGGCGCGGGTGCGCGAACGCCACCCGGAGGCGTTCGTCTTCGGCGAGGTCATCCACGGCGACTACGTCGACCTCGTGCGCCAGTGCGGCTGGGACTCCCTCACCCAGTACGAGCTGTGGAAGGCGATCTGGTCGAGCCTGAACGACGCGAACTTCTTCGAGCTGGCCCACGCCCTGAAGCGCCACGGCGAGTTCTGCGCCCACTTCGAGCCGACGACGTTCATCGGCAACCACGATGTGACCCGCATCGTCTCGAGGGTCGGTCCGCAGGCGGCGGTGCTGGCCACGACCGTGCTGCTGACCCTGCCGGGCATCCCGTGCGTCTACTACGGCGACGAACGCGGGCTCACCGGTGTCAAGGAGGAACGCATCGGCGGCGACGACGAGATCCGCCCCGAATACCCCGCCACCCCGGCCGACCTGCCCGACGGAGGCGGTACCGCCCCCTGGATGCTGCACGTGCACCGCCACCTCATCGGCCTGCGCCGGCGCCAGCCGTGGCTGCACCGCGGCCGCATCGAGGTGGGCGAGCTGAGCAACGAGCAGATCGCCTACACGGTCAGCGACCCCGACGGCCCCGGCCGGGTGCTCGTCGAGCTCGACGCCGCGACCGGCTCCGCTCGGGTGAGCAGCGGCGACGAGGTGCACTTCTCGCACGGCGGCTAGTCTGCCCGCGGTACGACCGACGACGCGGAGGCGGAACGCATGGGTGGGCACGACACGCACGACACGCACGACACCGGCGACACTGGCGATGCGGCGCTGGGGCGGGTGCGAGAGGTCTTGGAGTCGGCGGGGCTGACCGACCGGATCGTCGTCTTCGACGACGAGGTGCCGACCGCGGTCGCCGCCGCGGACAAGCTCGGCTGCGAGGTCGGGGCGATTGCCAACAGCCTCGTGTTCACCGCCGACGGGGAGCCGGTGCTCGTGCTGGCCAGCGGCGCGCACCGGGTCGACGTGGCCCGCGCCGGCGCGCTGTTCGGCGTCGACCGGCTGCGGCGCGCCGACGCCGCGACCGTGCAGGCCGCCACCGGGCAGGTCGTCGGTGGCTGCGCGCCCGTCGGCCACCCCGCCCCGCTGCGCACCGTCGTCGACGCCGACCTCGCCGGCTACGGCGAGCTGTGGGCCGGAGCCGGGATCAAGCCCGCGATGTGCCGCCTCACCTTCGACGAACTCGTCGCGCTCACCGGCGGCACCGTCGCGCAGGTGGCCGCCGACCAGGGGTAGCGGCCGCGCCGCCCGCCACGGGCCTTCGGGTTGAGGCATCCACCCCCAGGTGGGTGTCGGTTCGCCCGGTTTGGGTGTGCGGACGGAATGCCCGCCGCACGCGACCGCTGGGAGTGTGAGGGGAACTCGTTCGAAGGGAGATCCCCATGAGTCCGGACGCGGTCGGTTTCGCCCTGCTGATCCTGGGCCTGTTCCTGCTGCTCGGCAAGTACATCCGCGTGAAGACGCGCTGGGTGCAACGGCTGTTCCTGCCCAGTTCGATCGTCGCCGGGTTCATCCTGCTGATGCTCGGCCCGCAGGTCTTCGGGGCGCTGGCCGCCCGGGCCGGCTTCGACGGCTTCGCCGAGTCCGGGCTGTTCACCGAGGCGATGCTCGACACGTGGTCGGCGCTGCCGGGGCTGCTCATCACGGTCGTCTTCGCGACCCTGTTCCTCGGTCACGAGATCCCGACTCCCAAACGCGCGGCCACGCTCGTCGGGCCGCAGCTCTCGCTCGGTGTCGCGTTCGGCTCCGGACAGTACGTCGTCGGGCTGCTGCTCGCGATCCTCGTGCTCGTGCCGGTGTTCTCGATGACGCCGATGGCGGGCGCGCTCATCGAGATCGGCTTCGAGGGCGGCCACGGCACGGCGGCCGGCATGCGCGGTTCGATGGAGAGCCTCGGCTTCGAGACCGGCGCCGACCTCGCGCTCGGGCTGGCCACCGTCGGCATCGTCTCCGGCGTGATCCTCGGCATCATCTTCATCAACATCGGAGCCCGGCGCGGCCACACGGAATTCATCTCCGGCGACGCCAAGATGTCGCTGGAGGAGCAGCGGGGCCTGTTCCGCCACGACGAGAACTACCCGGCCGGCCAGATGACCAGCCGCCCCTCCTCGATCGAGCCGCTGAGCCTGCACGCCGCGATCGTCTGCGTGGCGATCCTCATCGGCTGGTGCATCCTGGAGTCGCTGAAGTGGATCGAGCAGCAGACGTACGCGCAGACGTTCGAGCTGTTCGAGCACGTGCCGCTGTTCCCGCTCGCGCTGCTCGGCGGCGTCATCCTGCAGATCATCGCGGTCAAGCTGGGTGTCGACTACCTTATCGACCACCAGATCATGCTGCGGATCCAGGGGCTGGCGCTCGACGCGCTCATCGTCAGCGCGCTGGCCACCCTGTCGCTGCAGGCGATCGGCGAGAACATCGGTCCGTTCATCATCCTGGCCATCGCCGGAATCTTGTTCAACTGCGCGATGTTCTGGTGGCTCGCGCCGCGGATCATCCCGCGCTACTGGTTCGAGCGCGGCATCGGCGACTTCGGCCAGTCGATGGGCGTCACCGCCACCGGCCTCATCCTCATGCGCATCACCGACCCGGAGGCCAAGTCGCCGGCGTTCGAGGCGTTCGGCTACAAGCAGCTCGTCTTCGAGCCCTTCTTCGGAGGCGGTCTGGTCACCGCCGCGGCGATCCCGATCATCTACGCGACCGGCCCGTGGCCGCTGTTCATCGCGATGGCCGTCGTGTTCGTCGTCGCGGTCGCCTCCGGCCTGCTGATCTTCGGCCGCCGCATGAAACAGGCCGCCGCCGCCGAACGCGAGGCCGAGCGCGAGTCCGTCTAACCGCGAAACCACACGGCCGAAGGCTGCTTTTTCGGTCGAGGGCTCGTGCCGCAACCCTAGCCCCCGACTGAGAGGGCAGCCTTCGGCCAGTGGTGGGGTGGGGTCAGCGCATCGAGGGGTTGGCTTCGCGCCGGACCAGCGACTCCTCGGTGAAGACCGACAGACCGAGGTTCGGCTGATAGCCGTGGATCTCGTGCACGTCGACGCCGAGGAGGAAGTCGACGATCTCGGGGGAGATCACCTGGCCGGGCACGAGCACCGGGAACCCGGGCGGGTAGGGCACGACGAAGGTCGCCGAGACCAACCGCCTCCCCTCGCGGAGCCGGGCGGCGGCCTCGCTGAGCGGCACGTACTCGCGGTCGGCCTCGACGTAGCCGGCGTAGAACGCCTTGCGGATGTCGCCGTCGTGACTGTTCTGCCCGACCTGGAAGGCGGGGTCGAAGCTGCTGAAGTCCGGCAGCGACGGCAGGTCGCCGGTGAGCCGCTCCACCCGGGCGTCGATGAGCGCGTGCTCGGCCCGGCTCGCCGCCTGCCGCTCGCGCTCGAACTGCTCGCAGGCCCGGCGCAGCGCGTCGAGCAGGAAGTGCACGCTGCTCCACGTGACGCCGATCGTGAAGATCAGCAGCACGGAGTTGATCGACGTCTTGTTGATCTGGATGCCGAACTCGCGCATGAGGACCTTCTCGCGGAAGTCGTACCCGCTCATGCCGGTCCGACCGACGAACAGCGTCACGCGCGTGGGGTCGAGCACGAACTCGTCGTGCTGCAACGCGAGGTTCCAGCGGCCCATCTGCGTCGGCGGCCGACCCGGGCCCGGCCGCATCGACTCCCGGTACTCCGGCGGCACCAGCTCGCTCTCGGTGACGATGCTGAACCACTTGCTGATGAGCGGGTCGGAGGTCACCCGCTGCCGGAACGCCATCGCCATCATGTACGCCCGGCGCACCATGTCGAAGCCCTCGACGTCGACCTGCCGGCGGGCCAGGTCGAGGGAGGCGAGCAGCTGCTGGTTCGGCGACGTCGAGGTGTGCGTGAGGAAGGCCTCCTCGAAGGGCTCGGCGACGAGCCGGTTGAAGTCCTGGTCGCGCACGTGGATCATCGACGACTGCCGCAGCGCCGACAGCGACTTGTGCGTCGAGTGCGTCGCGTACACGCGCACCCGTGCGTTCTGCGGGTCGGGCAGCAGCCGCCGGTTCAGCCACTCGCTGCGCGGCACGCCCTCCATCGACTCCTTCCAGAGCCGGTACTGCTCGGCGTACTCCGCGCTGCTCAGCTTCTCCTCGAGGCGCTGGGCGGTGACCATCGCGGTGCGCTGCCGCATCCACGGCACGGCGGCCGCGTACGCGAACCACGCCTCGTCCCACAGGAAGCAGATGTCCGGCTTGATCGCCAGCACCTCCTCCATGACCCGCATCGGGTTGTAGACGATGCCGTCGAACGTGCAGTTCGTCAGCAGCAGCATCTTCACCTGGTCGAGCCGGCCCTCGGCCTCCAGTTCGAGCAGCGCCTCCTTGATGCGCACCAGCGGCACGGCGCCGTAGAAGGCGTACTTCTCCAGCGGATAGGCGTCGAGGTAGACCGGCTGGGCGCCGGCGAGCACGAGGCCGTAGTGGTGCGACTTGTGGCAGTTGCGGTCGATGAGCACGATCGCGCCGGGACTCGTCAGCGACTGCACGACGATCTTGTTGGCCGTCGAGGTGCCGTTCGTCACGAAGTACGAGGAGTCGGAGTTGAACGTCTTCGAGGCCTTGTCCATCGCCCGGCGCAGCGTGCCGTGCGGCGCGAGCAGCGAGTCCAGGCCGCCGGAGGTCGATGACGTCTCGGCCATGAAGATGTTGCGACCGTAGAACGTGCCCATGTCGCGCAGGGTGCGGGAGTTGAAGATGCTCGCGCCGCGCGCCACCGGCAACGCGTGGAACTGCCCCATCGGGGAGGCGGCGTACTCGCGCAGCGCGTCGAAGAACGGCGCCGTGTACCGCTCGCGGATCCCGTGCAACACGGTGCTGTGCAGGTCGGTGACGTCGTTGAGGCGGTAGAACGTGCGGTGGTAGCGGTTGCCGACCTCATTGTGGTTGACGACGAACGACTCGTCGGTGAGCAGGTAGAGGTCGATGGTGGGGCGCAGCTCCGAGAGCCACTGCCCGCACTCCACCCAGTCGTAGGTGCGGTCGGTGGCCACGGCGACCGGTGACGGACCGAGCAGGTACGACATGATCGGGAGCCTGTCCCGCGAGCGCAGCGGCAGGTCGTGCCGGATGATCGCCGCCTGGATCTCGCCGTTGAGGGCGGCCGCGGTGATCGCGTCCTCGACGCTGGGCACGACGAGAATCTCGTAGATCACGGGATCGGTCGGGCGGCGCAGCGCCCGCAAGGCCCCGGCGAGCCCGTCCGGCGCGGTGACCGGGGAGTCGTCGGCGAGCAGCACCGTGAAGAACTGCTGGTTGGCCGCGCGGGCGGCGAGCTCCTGCTCCTGGAGGTCCCGGTCGAGGTCGAACAGGGCGGCGCGGTCTCCGTATTCGGCGAGGAGCCGCACATACAGGGAGGTCTTGCGCGACAGCCACGCGGTGTCCATGGTGTTGAGCAGCCCGGTGAGCTCCTCCAGCACGGCCGGGCCGGGGTAGAGCCAGAAGCGCTCGTAGGAGCCGAGCCGCTCCAGCAGCCGGTGCACCCGGGCGCGCTCCTTCGTGTAGTCCAGGCCGCCCCGCTGCACCGCGGCCAGCTGCTGGGTCGCGTCGTCCAGCAGATGCCAGTTGTCGAGCCGCTGCGACGACGGGTTGGCCATCGCAGCCAGCGCCGAGACCTGCAGTCGGCGGGGGAGGTCATGGTGGATCTGCATTCGCTCGTCTCGCCTCGCTGTGTGGGGGACCGGGGTGGTCAGTATTTTGACCGCGCCGACGCCGCAGCGACCCCCTAGACGGCCCCCGGATTCGGGTCTTCCGCCCTGGTGGGGGTACCAAGCGGTGCATTCAGGTCAAATCTCCGGTGCGGACGCGGTTGGTGTCGTGGCGCGCGGTTCGACCGCGTCCCGAGGGCGTTCGCCCACGCGCAGGGGGAGAGTATGGGGCGCATGGCTCTTCCGACATCCCTGCCCGCTGCCCGCACGCCCGACCCGACGCAGGCGCCGCCGCTGCGCTGGGGGATTCTCGGCACCGGCTGGATCGCCTCCCAGTTCACCCAGGCGCTGCGGGAGCACACGACCCAGCGGGTCGCCGCCGTGGGCTCGCGCTCGACCGAGTCGGCCGCCGCGTTCGCCGACCGCTTCGAGGTGCCGACCGCGCACGGCTCCTACGACGCGCTGGTCGCCGACGAAGGCGTCGACGTCGTCTACGTCGCGACGCCGCACAACTTCCACCACCCCGACGCGCTGCGCGCGATCCGCGCCGGCAAGCACGTGCTCATCGAGAAGCCGATCGCGCTCAACGCCGACCAGGCGCGCGAGATCGAGGCGGAGGCGGCTCGCGCCGGCGTCATGGCGATGGAGGCGCTGTGGACCCTGTTCCTGCCGAAGTTCGACGTCGTGCGGCAGCTGCTCGCCGACGGCGTGCTCGGGTCGCTGCGCACCGTGCTCGCCGACCACGGCCAGTACTTCGAGGGTGATCACCGCATCCTGCGCCCCGACCTCGCGGGCGGGCCGATGCTCGATCTCATGACCTATCCGGCGTCGTTCGCGCACTGGGTGCTCGGCGAACCGACCGAGGTCATCGCCCGCACGACGTGGGCGCCTACCGGCGTCACCGGCCAGACCGCCATCATGCTCACCCACCCCGGCGACGCCCAGGCGCTGCTGCACTCCAGCGTCGTCTCCCCGACCCCCACGACCGCGGCGATCTGCGGGGAGGAGGCGATGATCACGTTCGACCCCGACTTCTACATCCCCGGCGACTTCACGGTCAGCGACCACACCGGGGCCACGCTGCGGTACACCGAGCCGAAGGTCGCGCACACCGGCGGCCTGCACTACCAGGCCGCCGAGCTGGCGCGCCGGGTCGCCGCCGGCGAGACCGCCTCCCCGCTGCGCACCCTGACCGACTCCGTGCAGACGATGGCGATCATGGACGAAGCTCGCCGCCAGATCGGGGAGGTGTACGCCGAGGAGCGCTGAGCGCGCTCGGCACCCCTCAGCAGGGCCGCTCGACGGTCTCCTTGGGCTTGGGCGGCTCGACCGGAGGCGGTGGCACCTGCTCGGCGG
>JBDIAM010000015.1:0-25467 GCA_039812445.1 Piscicoccus intestinalis
CTGCGCAACACCGATCACTCGAAGATCAGCAAGCGCAAGAACCCGGCGGCGCGGCTGACGTGGTTCCGCGAGGAGGGGTACCTGCCCGAGGCGCTGGTGAATTTCCTGTGCCTGCTGGGGTATCCGCCGATCATCGAGCCCGACGGCACCGAGCGCGAGGTCTTCTCGTTCGAGGAGTTCGTGCAGGGCTTCGACTTCGCCAAGGTCAACCCGGCCGGGCCGATCGTCAACCTCGCCAAGCTCGACCACCTCAACGGCGTGCACATCCGGGCCCTGGAGGTGCGCGACCTGGCGAGCCGGCTGCTGCCGTTCCTCGATCGCGACGGGGTGCTCTCGGGCAACCCCACCCTCGGGGAGCTGGGCCGGCTCACGCGGGTCGCCGAGCTCATCCAGCCGCGCCTCGTCAAGCTCGCCGACGCCACGCCGCTCGTCGCGCCGTTCTACGCGCCCGACGACGCGGTACCGATCGCCGACGACGCGCGGGCCGGGCTCAAGGGTGACGTCGCGGGGATCCTCGATGCCGCGGTCGCTGCGCTGGAGGCGATCCCGCTCGACGACGGCGACCTGCTCGCCTCGACGACGCCGTGGAACCACGAGGCGATCGAGGCGGCGCTGCGCGCGGCGCTGCTCGACGAGCTGGGCCTGAAGCCGCGGGTGGCGTTCGCGCCGCTGCGCACCGCGATCTCGGGGCAGCGCGTGTCACCGCCGCTGTTCGAGTCGATGGACGTCATCGGCCGGCACGGCACGCTGACCCGCCTGAAGACCCTGCGCGCCTCGCTGTGAGCGCACCGGAGCCCGAGAGCCGGCTGCCGGTCTTCGCCGGATACCGCGACGACGAGCCGGGTTTCGACGTCGATGCTCGCCTCGCCGTGCCGGTGGTGCGGGATCGGCTGCTCGCGGCGAGCCCCACGGTCGCCGACCGGCCGGTCGTCGTCGCGGTCGACGGGCGCAGCGCGTCGGGCAAGTCGACGCTGGCAGCACGCCTCGCGCAGACGCCCGGCTGGTGCGTCGTCGCGACCGACGACGCCGCCTGGTGGCACTCGTTCTTCGACTGGGACGCGATGCTGCGAGACGAGGTGCTCGCGCCCGCCCGGGCCGGGCGGGCCGTCTCCTTCACTCCGCCGGCGTGGCGGGAACGGGGCCGCGAGGGCGCGATCGAGGTGCCCGCGGGCACCAGAGTGCTGCTCGTCGAAGGGGTCGGCTCATCGCGCCGGAGCCTGACCGACCACCTCGACGCCGCGGTCTGGGTGCACACGCCGCTGGCCGACGTCGAGCGGCGCGAGGCGGAGCGGATCCGCACCGGGCACGTCGACGCGGGGCTGCAGCACGACTGGATGACCGCCGAACTCGCCTTCCTCGCCGAAGACCGGCCCTGGGAGCGAGCCGATCTCGTCGTCTCGGGCACCGACCCGGACACCGAGACCGTGCTGCTGTTGCAGCAGGCGGACCGATGAGTGCCGATCCCTGGGCGCAGCCGATCCGCGGCCTGGTGCTCGACGTCGACGACACGCTGCTCGACACCCGCGCGGCGATGTCGGCGGCGGGTTTGGCCGCGGCCGCCGCTGCCTGGCCGCAGCATTCGGCGCAGACGCACGCGGACCTGTCCCGCGGCTTCTACGACGACCCCGGCGGCCACTTCGACGCCTACACGCGCGGAGAGCTGACCTTCGAGCAGCAGCGCCGGGCCCGCTACGACGCGGCGATCGGCGCCCTCGGCCTCGTCGCCGCCGACGAGTTCGACACCTACGAGGCTTCGTACCGCAGGGAATTCGCCAGCGTGCAGGTTCTTTTCGACGATGTCGAGGAACTGCTGGCGAGCGCCGCCGACCGTGGCGTCGGGGTGTGCCTGCTGACGAACTCCGGCGACGACCAGACGCGCCTCAAGCTCGAAGCCATCGGCTGGACAGGCCGATTCCCGGCCGTCACGACCGACACGCTCGGCGTTGGCAAGCCCGACCCCCGGATGTACGCCGCGGCCTGCGAGTTGACCGGCTCCGAGCCGCACACAACAGTGTGCGTCGGCGACACGCTCGACACCGACGTCATCGGCGCCCGCGCCGCCGGCCTGCGCGCCGCCTGGCTGCAACGCGCCGACCGCCCCGCCCCGCGCAACAGCGGCTGGGGCACCCCGATCGACGACCCCGGCGTGCGGGTGGTCGGTTCCCTGGCCGACGTGGCCGGCTGGCTCTGAGGTCGAAGCCGTGGAGGGTTGCGTTCGAGCGCGCTCACACCTCTAGCGTCACTGCCATGGATGACGCCCTGGCCAGGGCCCTGCGCCTGGCCGTCGACCCGCCTGGCGGAGTCAGCGTCGAGGCGTTGGCCGAGCTGACCCGCCCCGACGACCGCGCCGATTGGGACATCGCGACCACCGCCGCGCACCTGGGCGTCAGCCCGCACACGCTGCGCTATTACGAGCGCATCGGGCTCGTCGCCGTGCCCCGCGACCGCGCAGGTCACCGCCGTTACGACGCCGCGTGCGTGCGCCGCCTGGTGTTCCTGACCCGCATGCGCGTCTCGGGGATGTCGATCAGCGACCTGCGCCGCTACGTGGAACTCGTCGACGCCGGGGAGCAGACGGTGCCTGAGCGCGTCGAGTTGATGCTGGAGCACCGTGACACGCTGCGCGCCCAGATCGCCCAGCTGCAGCTGGCCCTGGCCGTCACCGAATTCAAGATCGCCACCTACGAGGGGAACCCGAGCCCATGAACGACCCTGCGCCGGCTCACCACGACATCGACACCCCGGAGAACCTGCGCCGCCGCGAGCACGGTCTTGAGGTGCTCGTGCGCATCGACGGCCGCCGCGGCCGGGCCGTCGTCGACTCCTTGGCCGATATCAATCCCGCTCTCGGTCACCACATCGCCGCCTTCGCGTTCGGCGACGTCTACGACCGCCCGGGCCTCGACCCGCGCAGCCGACAGCTCGTCACGCTGGGCGCACTCATCGCCCTCGGCGGCTGCGAGCCCCAGCTTCGCGTGCACATCGGCGCCGCCCTCAACGTCGGCCTCACCAGCGAGGAGATCACCGAGGCGATCCTGCACGCCGCGGTCTACACGGGCTTCCCGCGCGCCCTCAACGCCACCGCCGTCGCCCGCGAGGTCTTCGCCGAGGCGGACTGACGCCCGCGGTGCCGCCGAGCAGCGGGGCGAGCTCGTACGGAGCCGCTGGCCGACGTCGTCCTCGGGCTGGCGCCGGCTCACTCATCGCGCAGGCCGACGGCGCGGGAGGCATGCGTTGCTCGCCCGTGCTCCGCGACCGCGCTGCGCGAAACTTCGGTCCGAATGGCCACGGCCTTGCGGCCGGTCGCGACGAGGACCAGGGCGATCACGGTGCAGGCCGCGATGGCGGCCACCTGGAGTGCTGCCTGGGCTCCGTCGGCCTGCGCGGCCGCCATCCCCGCCATGCCCGGGCTCGCAGCGGCGCGGGCGGTCATGATGGCGATGAACAGGGCGGAGGCACCGGCGCCGCAGACCTGCTGGATGGTGGTCATCAGCGAGGTGCCGTGGGAGTAGACCCTCTCGTCGAGGCTGTTGAGGCCGTGAACGTTGAAGGGGCTGTTGACCATCACGACACCGAGGCTCATCACGACGTGGGCGATCACGACGGTGACCAGTGAGGTGCCCTGGCCCATGGTGGCCATGACGCCGATGCCGGTGGTGAGCAGGATCGCGCCGGGCAGGGCGAGGGTGCGCAGTGACACGCGGTCGGCAGCGGCACCGATCACGGGCGCGAGCAGTGCCTGGGCGAGGGCGCCGGGAAGGACGAGCAGACCGGCGGTCGTGGTGCTCACGCCCAGCACGTTCTGGGTGTAGAGCGGCAGGACGACGGTGACGCCGAGCATGGCCGCCGTCACGGTGCTGGAGACGATGATGGCCCAGCGGTAGTCGCGGCGCCCCAGGACGCGCAGGTTGAGGAAGGGTGTTGCCGCGTGCAGTTCGCGGCGGGTGAGCAGGGCCAGGGCGAGCAGAGCCAGCAGGATGCAACTGGTGGGCTCGACGAGGGGCTGCTGAACGCCGAGGTTGGACAGGCCCATCACCAGCCCGCCGAAGCCGACGGCGGCCAAGGTGGCGGAGGTGACGTCGACGCGCTCAATTGCTCCGGGTCGTTCCTCGTCGGCGGGGATCAGACGCATCCCGACGACCAGGGCCAGCATGGCGATCGGGGTCACGGTGAGGAAGAGCCAGTGCCACGAGGCGATCGACAAGATCACGCCGCCGATGGTGGGTCCCAGGGCCGGGGCGGCGGCCATGATCAGGGCGACGACACCGAGCATCGCGCCGCGTCCGTCGGCGGGTAGCACCCGCAGGATCGTGGTCATCAGCAGCGGCACCATCACCGCCGTCGCGGCGGCTTGCAGCGCTCGGGCGACCAGGAGGACGACGAAGCCGGGGGCCGCGGCCGCCAGCACCGTGCCGGCCAGGAAGGTGCCCATCGCCAACGTGAAGGCCTGACGGGTGGAGAAGCGCTGCAGGAGCGAGCCCCCGGCGGGGGTGACGACGGCCATCGTCAGCATGAAGATCGTCGTCAGCCAGTTGGCGGTGGTGGCCGAGATGTCGAGTTCGCGCATGAGGGTGGGCAGCGCGACGCTCAGCAGCGTCTCGTTGAGCAGCAACGCGAATGCGGCCACCACCATCACACCGAGCAGAAGTGTGCTGCTGCGCGGCAGCCGGGTCCGTGGGGACACTGTCATGTCGATCTCCTGTGCACTCTGAATCCTTGAGTGCAAGATATGCACTAGAGCGAGTAGAGTGCAAGTTCTGCACTTTGTGGTGTACTGTGCTGATCGTCGACAGGAGAGGGGAGCCGCGATGGAACGGTCCATGACGGCCCAAGAACGCAGCCGGTGGCTGGAGCAGTTGGCGATCCAGGAGGCGGCGCTGGACCTGACGCTGGAGAAGGGCTACCGCGGCTTCACGATGGACGAGCTCGCCCAGCGCACCGGAATGCCACGTCGCACCCTCTTCCAGCGCGTCGGCGACAAGATGTCCGCCGTCATGGGCGTCGAGGACGACCCACGCCCCGTCGAGTCGGTGACGCCAGACCCGGCGCTGCCACCCTTCGACGCCTATGTGGCCACGGCACTGCGCTTCATCGATGAGGTGCAGATTGATGAGTCAGTCCTCGCCATCCACGCCAAGTACCGCCAGGCGATCGCCCAGGAGCCGCGCCTGGCCGCGGAATCGGCCCGCCGGACCAAGCGCAATCTCGATGCCGCCGCCGACGCGCTGCGGGCCCAGCACGGCTGGGCGCCCGACGATCCCCGGCCGGTGGTCCTCTCCCGTGTCATGGGGACCCTGCTCGAGGAGGCCATCGCCCGCGTACTCGCGGCCCAAGAGCAGGGGGATCCCCTTGACGTGGGCCAGGAGCTGCGCCGCCTCACCGAAACTCTCAAGAGCCTCATCTGAGGACCCGATCCACCCCGATCACCCGCCTGTCGCCGGCGAGAAGCAGCCTGCGACGCTGCCCAGATCCAGGAAGACGCCCGACCATGCAGACCGGCCACACACCTCGCGCGCTGAGCGCCACCAAGCCCCGGCGGAAGCGGCGAATCGCCGTGGCCGTGCTGGCGGTGCTCGTGGGAGTTCCCGTCCTGTTCACGGGCATCTCGACCTACCACACGCAGTGGATGATCGGGATCTTCCAGTCGGCCCTCGGCTCGGTGGCTGACAGCACCATGGCACCGCGCGATCCGCAGCTCGACGGAGTCCAGCCCGGCGGGCAGTACCGAGTCTCGAACATCCAGTACGCGACGCAGTTTCCCAACAGCTACTTCGACATCGTCTACCCCGACGCCGACCGGACCAAGAAGCGCCCGACGCTGGTCTACGTGCACGGCGGCGGCTTCTTCTTCGGCACCAAGCAGTCGGGCGACCCCCTGTCCGGCGCGACGTCGAACGCGATCTTCCAGGCCCTGACCGACAAGGGCTGGAACATCGTCACGATGGACTACGCCCTGGTGCCGGGGCACCACTACCCGACTCCGCTGCGGCAGATGGACCAGTTTCTGGCCTACCTCACCGCTCACGCCGATCAGTACGGCCTCCAGATGGACAAGATCGACTTCTTCGGGCAGTCGGCCGGGGCGATCATGATCAGCCAGTACTTCACCGCCGCCACGAGTCCAGACTTCGCCGAGCTCGCCGGCGTCCATCCGACCTTCGACGTCAGTCGGGTCGGTGCCCTGGCCATCGACGACGGGCCGCTCATCTATCCGGACATGAATCTGTACACGAAGTTCATGGTCGGCAACTATGTCGCCGGCACCATCTACCTGTCGGAGGAACAGGAGAAGGCCTACAACCCGATCCCGTTCACCAACGGCCGCTTTCCGCGCTCCTTCGTCATCGGCAGCGACTCCTACGGCAACGACATGGTGGCGCTGACCAACCAGCTCACAGCCCACGGCGTGGCGAACAAGCTCGTCTGGCCCAAGAAGGACGACGGCACGAGCACCGGCCACACCTTCATCACCCAGATGGACAAGCTGCCCGTAGCCCGGCGCACCTTCGACCAGATGGTCGCCTACCTGCGCCACTGACACCCGTGCCCGACTTGGGCACCGAAGCCGTCGTCACCTGCAAGAACGTTCGGCGAGCGTCCGGGCCTGATCGAGCCCGCCTCAGCCCTTGGCCTGGCGCTTCTGGATGTTCGCCCACTCGTCGCGCAGACCGACGGTGCGGTGGAAGAGCATCGGTTCGCGCGGGTCGTGCGCAAAGTAGCCGAGCCGCTCGAACTGCACGACCTGGCCCGGCTCCGTCTCCGCGAGCGCGGGTTCGGCCTGCGCGGCGAGCACCTCGACGCTGTTCGGGTTGAGGTCGTCCAACGCGTCGCCGGTGCGCTCGCCCGGCACCTGCGTGCTGAACAGCCGGTCGTACAGCGCCACCCGCGCCGGCACCGCGTGCCGAGCCGACACCCAGTGCATCGTCGACTTCACCTTGCGCCCGTCGGGGGAGTTGCCGCCCTTGGAGGCGGGGTCGTACGTCGCGTGCACCTCGACGACCTCCCCGGAGTCGTCGGTGACGACGTCGGTCGCCGTGACGAAGTAGGCCGAGCGCAACCGCACCTCGCGGCCGGGGGACAGGCGGAAGAACTTCGGAGGCGGGTCGAGCGCGAAGTCGTCCCGTTCGATCCACAGCTCGCCGGTGAACGGCACCTGGCGGGTGCCGTCGTCGGGGTTCTCCGGGTTGTTGACGGTCTCGAACCACTCGACGACCGGCTCCCCGGCCTCGTCCTTGGGCCAGTTGGTCAGTACAAGTTTCAGCGGCCGCAACACCGCCATGCGTCGTTGTGATGACACATTGAGTTCGCGCCGCACGAACGACTCCAGCAGCTCGATGCTGTGCCGGGAGTTCGTGCGGGTCAGCCCGATGTAGCTGCAGAAGTCGCGAATCGCCTTCGGCGGGTAGCCGCGTCGGCGCAGGCCCCGAAGCGTCGGCATGCGCGGGTCGTCCCAGCCGTCGACGATGCCGTCGGCGACGAGTTGCGCCAGGCGTCGCTTGGACGTCACCGTGTGCGTCAGCTCCAGTCGCGCGAACTCCGTCTGGCGCGGCTGGTCGCCCGGCAGCGGCAGATGCTCCAGGTACCAGTCGTACAGCGGCCGGTGGCTGTCGAACTCCAGCGTGCACAGGCTGTGCGTGACGCCCTCGATCGCGTCGGACTGCCCGTGCGCCCAGTCGTACGTCGGGTAGATCACCCATTCGTCGCCGGTGCGAAAGTGGTGCCCGCGCCGGATCCGGTACATCACCGGGTCGCGCATCTGCATGTTCTCGTGGTTCATGTCGATCTTCGCGCGCAGCACCATCGAGCCGTCCGCGAACTCGCCCGCTCGCATGCGGCGCAGCAGGTCGAGGTTCTCCTCGATCGGCCGGTTGCGGTGCGGGCTCTCGACGCCCTCGCGGCCGTAGCCGCCACGGCCGGCGGAGATCGCGTCCGGGTCCTGGTCGTCGACGTACGCCAGCCCCTGCGTCACGAGGTGCTCGGCCCAGACGTAGAGCTGCTCGAAGTAGTCCGAGGCGTGCCGTGTCGGCTGCGGCGGGGTGAAGCCGAGCCACTCGATGTCGGCGGCGATGGCATGTCCGAACTCGGACTCCTCGGTGTCGGGGTTCGTGTCGTCGAGGCGCAGGTTGCAGACGCCGTCGAAGTCCGCCGCGATGCCGAAGTCGACGCAGATCGCCTTCGCGTGCCCGATGTGCAGGTAGCCGTTGGGCTCCGGAGGGAACCGGGTCTGCACGCGCCCGCCGAACGTGCCCTGCTCGTTGTCGCGCCGGATGAGGTCGCGGATGAAGTCGCCGGCGGGGCCGGTCGAGCTGGCGGAGGCGGGGTCGGTCATGGCCGAAACCATACCGCCCAGGCCACGGCCCCGATTTGGGCAGTCGCGGGCGCTCAGGCTAAGGTTTTTCTCGCGGATCACGGCCGTCGGCCGCGTCACCGAGAGGTTGGCGCAGGCGGCCAGTGATACCCCATGGGGTATGGTGTAATTGGCAGCACGACTGATTCTGGTTCAGTTAGTCTAGGTTCGAGTCCTGGTACCCCAGCGTCGCCCACCCAGGTGCCCCGGTACCGCGTGAGCGATTAGGCGAACAACACCGCACCAGGTAGTGTTCTCCAGGCGCTCACCACAGTGAGCACCACATGGCCCCGTTGTGTAGTGGCCTAGCACGCCGCCCTCTCAAGGCGGTAGCGCCGGTTCGAATCCGGTCGGGGCTACATCGAAAGGCCCCCTGCGCCCAGCAGGGGGCCTTTGTCGCGTTCACCGGCCGACGCCACCCGCCCCCGCAACGACCCTGAGAACTGCGAGTCGTGGTGAGAACTGCGCCACGGACAGCAGTTCTCACCACGACTCGCAGTTCTCAGCGTGGTTGTTCGGGGGCTCGGGGTGTGCCGGCGGGTGACCGGGGGTGGCTCAGCGGGAGTCGGCTCCGGCGGCGGCCTGCGCCTGCTGCTGGGCGTGCGCCCGGGCGAGCACCTCGGTGAGCTTGTTCGCGCCCGCGACCACCGTCGCGGCGTGCAGCCGCCCGGGCTGGCGCGAGACCCGCTCGATGGGCCCGGAGATCGACACCGCGGCGATGACCCGCCCGGCCGGGTTGCGGACCGGCGCGGAGACCGAGGCCACGCCCGGCTCCCGCTCGCCGACGCTCTGCGACCAGCCGCGCCGCCGCACCGCCGACAGCGTCGTCGCGGTGAACTCGGCGCCCTGCAGGCCGCGGTGCAGCCGATCGGGCTCCTCCCAGGCCAGCAGCACCTGCGCCGCCGACCCGGCGAGCATCGACAGCGTCGCACCGACGGGGATCGAGTCGCGCAGTCCCATGGGGCGCTCGGCCGACGCGACGCAGATGCGCATGTCACCCTGGCGGCGGAACAGCTGGGCCGACTCGTTCGTGTGGTCGCGCAGGGCCCCGAGCACGGCACCCGCGGCGGCCAGCAGCCGGTCCTCGCCGGCGGCCGCCGCCAACTCCGCCAGTCGCGGACCGAGGATGAAACGCCCCTGCATGTCGCGCGACACGAGCCGGTGATGCTCGAGTGCCACCGCGAGCCGATGCGCCGTGGGACGGGCCAAACCGGTGCTCTGAACAAGCTGCGCGAGCGTGGACGGCCCTGCTTCTAGAGCGCTGAGCACGGTGGCGGCCTTGTCCAAGACCCCCACTCCGCTGGTGCTTTCCATGACCGCATTCTGCCGTCTCATAGCCTGAGACGCAAGCTCGCCACATCCTGAAACTGGAGGAACCTGGCCCGAAGAATCGGGCTCCGCGGCCGCGCGCCGGCCCGCGGGTGCCTTCGCGAGTGCGCGGCATCGCGCGAAGGAGGGACGAGGGCATGGCACGCACGCTGGCGGAGAAGGTCTGGGACGCGCACGTGGTGCGCTCCGCCGAGGGCGAGCCGGACCTGCTCTACATCGACCTCCACCTCGTGCACGAAGTGACGAGTCCGCAGGCCTTCGACGGGCTGCGCCTGGCCGGGCGCCGGCTGCGTCGCCCCGACCTCACCCTCGCCACCGAGGACCACAACGTGCCGACGACCCTCGGCCCGATCACCGACCCGACGAGTCGCACGCAGGTCGAGACGCTGCGCACCAACTGCGCCGAATTCGGCGTCAAGCTGCACTCGATGGGCGACGAACGCCAGGGCATCGTGCACATCATCGGCCCCCAGCTGGGCGTCACCCAGCCCGGCATGACGATCGTCTGCGGCGACAGCCACACCTCCACGCACGGCGCCTTCGGGGCCCTCGCCTTCGGCATCGGCACCAGCGAGGTCGAGCACGTCATGGCCACCCAGACCCTGCCGCTGCGCCCGTTCAAGACCATGGCCGTCACCGTCAACGGCACCCTCGCCGAGGGCGTGACCAGCAAGGACATCATCCTTGCCGTCATCGCGCAGATCGGCACCGGAGGCGGTCAGGGCCACGTCATCGAGTACCGCGGCAGCGCCGTCGAAGCCCTGTCGATGGAGGCCCGGATGACGATCTGCAACATGTCGATCGAGGCGGGCGCCCGCGCCGGCATGATCGCCCCCGACGAGACGACGTTCGAGTACCTGCGCGGCCGCGAGTACGCCCCCGTCGGCGACGACTGGGACGCCGCCGTCGCCGCCTGGCGCGAGCTGCGCACGGACGACGACGCGACGTTCGATACCGAGGTCGTCATCGACGCCGACACCCTCACCCCGTTCGTCACCTGGGGCACCAACCCCGGGCAGGGCCTGCCGCTGAGCGAGTCGGTGCCCGACCCGGCCGCGCTGCCCGACTCCGAACGCGAGGGCACGCAGCGCGCGCTCGACTACATGGGCCTGACCGCGGGAACGCCCCTGCGCGACATCGCCGTCGACGCCGTCTTCGTCGGCTCGTGCACGAACGGCCGCATCGAGGACCTGCGCACGGTCGCCGAGATCGTGCGCGGCAAGCACGTCGCCGACGGTGTGCGCATGCTCGTCGTGCCCGGCTCCATGGCCGTGCGCGAGCAGGCCGAGCAGGAGGGCCTCGACCAGATCTTCCTCGCCGCCGGCGCCGAGTGGCGCCTGGCCGGCTGCTCGATGTGCCTGGGCATGAACCCCGATCAGCTCGCCCCCGGCGAGCGGTGCGCCTCGACGAGCAACCGCAACTTCGAGGGCCGGCAGGGCAAGGGGGGCCGCACCCACCTCGTCAGCCCGCCGGTCGCCGCCGCGACGGCGATCCGCGGCCGCCTGTCCAGCCCCGCCGACCTGTGAGGTAGCCACCATGGAGCAGTTCACCACCCACACCGGTGTCGGCGTCCCGCTGCGCCGCAGCAACGTCGACACCGACCAGATCATCCCGGCGGTCTACCTCAAGCGCGTCACCCGCACCGGCTTCGAGGACGCCCTGTTCGCCGCCTGGCGGGGCGACCCGAACTTCGTGCTCAACCAGCCGGCGTACGCACAGGGTTCTGTGTTGGTGGCCGGGCCGGACTTCGGCACCGGCTCCTCCCGCGAGCACGCCGTGTGGGCGCTGCAGAACTACGGCTTCACGGTCGTCATCTCGAGCCGGTTCGCCGACATCTTCCGCGGCAACTCCGGCAAGGCCGGGCTGCTCACCGCCCAGGTCGCCCAGGAGGACGTCGAGTTGCTGTGGAAGCTGCTCGAGGAGGACCCGGGCACCCAGGTCACCGTCGACCTCCAGGAGCGCACGATCACGTGCCGCGAGCACGTCGTGCCCTTCGACGTCGACGACTACATCCGCTGGCGCCTGCTCGAGGGCCTCGACGACATCTCGCTGACCCTGCGCCACGAGGCCGATATCGCGGTCTTCGAGGCCGCTCGCTCGCCGCAGCTGCCGGTGATCGACACCGCCTCCTGACGCCGCGCTCGCACCGCCGACCGCGGGCGTCGTCACGGACCCTGCGGAACGCCTCTCTCACCTGCGCGGATCCGCCCTGGCCGACCGGGCTCGCCGCGTGCCTCAGAACCGCTGCGCACCGGTGATATTCGCCCATTCTGGGCGCTTTGACGCCCTGATCGCGGGCCTTGTCGACATCGAATTATGGCCTCTGACCAGGCATTTCGTAGTCTCCGTGCGGTGCATGCACCCGATGAGCCGGGCAGGGGCTCGGTGTATTCCTCTGCGCGTCATGGATGTTCATGCCGATAGGGGGGTCGAGGCCCGGCCTGGCCGTGGCTTCGCGTAGGCGCTCTACCAGCAGGTTTCCCGTTTTCGGACGGGTTCCCCCTCCGCCCTGCGGGTCGAGTCGCCTGTCGTCGAGGACCGCACCGTCATCGGTGTCCGTCGGCCCGCTGGTCGGGCCGGTGAGCATCGAGGCGCGGTCTGCCAACGCATCAGGCCGGCCATCCGGCTCTGGAGGGAGAGAGAAGAGTGAACAAGGCTGATCTGGTCGAGGCACTCGAGGAGCGCCTGGGCGGCAAGAAGGCCGCATCGGACGCCCTGGAGGCGATCTTCGACGTCATCATTCGCGAGGTCGCTCGCGGCGGCAAGGTGGGGATCACCGGCTTCGGCACGTTCGAGCGTGTCGACCGGGCCGCGCGCACCGGACGGAACCCGCGTACCGGTGACTCGGTACGCATCGAGTCCACCGCCGTGCCGAAGTTCCGTCCCGGGACGGCGTTCAAGATGTACGTCGCGGAGCCCGCGACGCTGCCCAAGGGCGTGCCCGCAGCCGCACGTGCCGCCGCCGGCACGGCCGCCGACGTGCGGGCGCGTGCCGAGGCGACGATCGCCGCGGGCAAGGCGAAGCGTAAGGGTCGTCGCACGGCCTGAGAACTGGCGATCGGGCGGGGTGAACCACGGTTCGCCCCGCCCGTCGTCGTGTCCGGTGGACGTCGAGCGCGTGCGCCGGCAGTCCGGGGCGCGCCGGCAACCGGGGGCGCCACCGTTCGGACGTACACCGCGTCGACATCTTGTGTCAGTACAAGGCTGTGACCTGGGGTGATGCCGGACGAGTGTCGTCCGCGGACGCGCGGTGTACGTCCGAGCGGTGTCCACAGGCGGTGGATGACGGCAGCGGGCCGTCGTCGCGGCGGATCGCCGACGGATCGCTGACGGACGGGCGGGCGTGCCCCGGCCACGGAATGCTCGGTGGGGTCGGTCGCGCGGGATGTCTGATCCGGCGCTGGATCAGCGCTGGATCCGGCGTTGGATCAGTCGCTGGATCTGGCGGGGGCGGGCGCGAGCAGGGTCGGCTCCTGGCGCAGCAGGGCGGCGGTTCGGGCACCGACGCCCAGGCGCGCGACCTGCGCGAGGTCGGCCGCCACGTCGACGTCGCGGCGCAGATGGGGCAGGTCGAGGTCGAGCCGGGCGGCGTGCGCGGCGTGCGCGCGAGCCGAGCCGGCGCCGAACGCCGGTCGCAGCCGGGCCGGGTCGGTGGCCGCCAACAGCACCGTGCCGTCTCCGCCGGCGTCGGGGACGAACGCGGTGCCCGCGCGGCCGCAGGCCGCTAGGGCCGCGGTCAGGTCGGTGGGGCGCAGCGCCGGCAGATCACCGAGGAGCACGGCCATGCCGCCGGTGCCGTCGCGGGCCGCCCGAGCGGTACCGGCATCGATCGCGGCACTCAGCCCCGACCCGGGGTCGGGCACGATCGCGGCACCCAGCCCCTCGGCCTCCGCGGCGATGCGGCCGTCGGAGGTGACGACGACGAGCCGCACGCCGGGCGTGGCCGCGGCCGCCGCGATCGTGTCGAGCGCCAGGGCGACCGCGAGGTCGTAGCGACGCCGCCCGGCGACGCCGGACAGCCGGGACTTCGCCGCCGCGGTGCCCTTGACGGGAACGACGACGCGCCACGTCGCAGGCCCGATGGTCGACACATCGAACGATCTTGCCACCGGCCTCGGTAGGGTGTGCCGGGCGGGATGGCCGGTGGGTCACCCACGCAGGCGACGGCACATCGAACGGGGACCACGTGAGCACGGCACAGGCCAGGGGCGGCGCACCGCTGACCTTCGCCTATCGCAGCGCCGTCGGCCTCGTGCGCCCGATGATGTCGGTGTTGACGCGGCACGAGTGGCGCGGCGCCGAGCATCTGCCCGCGACCGGCGGCTGCGTCGTCGCCGTCAACCACATCTCCTACGCCGACCCGTTCGCGGTGGCCCACTTTCTCTTCGACAACGGCCACCCGCCGTACTTCCTCGGCAAGGCCTCGCTGTTCGAGCTGCCGGTGCTGGGGCGGTGGCTGACCGCCTGCGAGCAGGTGCCCGTGCATCGCGGAGACGGTCGCGCCGCCGAGGCCTACCGCGACGCCATCGCGGCCGTGCTGGCCGGCAAGTGCATCGTCATCACCCCCGAGGGCACGATTACCAAGGATCCTTTGGGGTGGCCGATGAGCGGCAAGACCGGCGCCGCGCGGCTCGCCCTCGAATCCGGTGTGCCCGTGCTGCCGCTCGCGCAGTGGGGCGCGCGCGAACTGCTCGACGCCGACGGCACCTTTCGGCCCTGGCGGCGGCCGGTGATGCGGATGTCGCTGGGCACCCCTGTCGAACTCGAGGACCTGCGCGCCCGGCCGGTCACCACCGAGCTGCTGCGCGAGGCCACTGCCCGGATCATGGCCGCCATCACCGCGGGTGTCGCCGGGCTGCGCGGCGAAGCGCCGCCGGAGGGGGTGTGGGACCGACGCACCGCGCGCCGCGTCGTCGGTCCGCCTCCCGTCGGCCCGGAGACGCTCTGATGCGCCGGGTCGCGGTGTTCGGAACCGGTAGCTGGGGCACCGCCTTCGCGGCCGTGCTCGCCGATGCCGGCAACGACGTGCGCCTGTGGGGGCGGCGCGCCGACCTCGTCGCCGGGATCAACGCGACCCGCGTCAACGCCGATTACCTGCCCGATCTCGTGTTGCCCGAGGAGATCGAGGCCACCGACGACCCCGCCCACGCGCTCGACGGGGCCGACCTCGTCGTGCTCGCCGTGCCGAGCCAGCGGCTGCGCGACAACCTCGCCGTCTGGGCCCCTCTGATCCCGCGCGAGGCCGTCGTCGTCTCGCTCATGAAGGGCATCGAGCTGGGCACGTCGCTGCGGATGACGCAGGTCATCGCGCAGGTCGCCGACGTGCAGTCGGAGCGCCTGGCGGTCGTCTCCGGGCCCAACCTCGCCCGCGAGATCGCGGCCAAGCAGCCCGCCGCCAGCGTCGTCGCCTCGCCCAGCCAGCACACCGCCGACCTCGTCGCCGAGATGTGCGCCACCCCGTACTTCCGCCCGTACACCGACACCGACGTCGTCGGCTGCGAACTCGGCGGCGCGACGAAGAACGTCGTCGCCGTGGCGGTGGGGGTCGCCGAGGGCATGGGACTGGGCGACAACACGAAGGCCACCGTCATCACCCGCGGCCTGGCGGAGACGGTCCGGCTCGGCGCCGCGCTCGGCGCGCAGCCCGACACGTTCTCCGGCCTCGCGGGCGTCGGTGACCTCATCGCCACGTGCATGTCGCCGCTGTCGCGCAACCACCGTGTGGGCGTCGGGCTCGGCCGCGGCGGGTCGCTCGCCGACGTCGTCGCCGAAACGAAGCAGACGGCCGAGGGCGTCACCTCGTGCGAGTCGATCCTCGCGCTGGCGCAGCGCGTCGGCGTCGAGGTGCCGATCTGCGAGGCGGTCGTCGCGATCGTCCACGACGGTCAGCGGCCCCAACTCATCGCCGACGCCCTCATGGCCCGCGAGCGCAAACGCGAGAAGAACTGACCGGTCTGCGGGCTCTGGTCCCGCCGCAGCGCCGCCGCCGACGCTGAACCCGCCGACCCCGACCCCGACGCCCCCCATCGACCCCCCAACGACCCCCAACGACCCCGAGAACTGCGTGTCGTGGTGAGAACTGCGGCCCGGACCGCAGTTCTCACCACGACACGCAGTTCTCAGGGAAGTTGGGCGGGGGGAGCGGGAGGGGTCCCGGTATTCTCGCGCTCGATGAGCACCGACCAGCCCCGAAAGCCCCGCGTCGCCGTCGTGTTCGGCGGGCGCTCCTCCGAGCACGCGGTGTCGTGCGCCACGGCGGCCGGGGTCATGGCTGCCATCGACCGAGACCGCTACGACGTGCTGCCGATCGGCATCGCGCCCGACGGCCAGTGGGTGCTCGCCGGTGACGACCTCGACGCGCTCGCGATGCGCCCCGGTCGCCTGCCGCAGGTGCCGACCGCCGACACCGACGTCATGCTGCCGCTGGCCACCGGCTCCCGCTCGCTGACCAGCGTGCGCGCCGGGCAGGTGCCGAGCGACCTCGGCCAGGTCGACGTCGTGTTCCCGCTGCTGCACGGCCCGTTCGGTGAGGACGGCACGATCCAGGGCCTGCTCGAACTCGCCGACATCCCCTACGTCGGCTCGGGCGTGCTCGCGTCCGCGGTCATGATGGACAAGCACTACATGAAGGTCGTCTTCGAGGCCGCGGACCTGCCGGTCGGCCCCTACGTCGTCATCACCGACCGGCAGTGGCTCACCGACCCCGACGACTGCCGCGACCGCGTGGCGGGGCTGGGCTGGCCGGTGTTCGTCAAGCCGTGCCGGGCCGGCTCCAGCGTCGGCATCACCCGGGTGACCGCTCCCGACGAGCTCGATGCGGCGATCGAGACCGCGCGCGCGCACGACCCCAAGGTCATCGTCGAGGCCGCGGTCTTCGGCCGCGAGATCGAGTGCGGCATCCTCGCCGGGCGCGGCACCGAGCCCAACCGGGCCAGCCAGCTCGGCGAGATCGTCGTCACCCAGGGTCACGACTTCTACGACTTCGAGGCCAAGTACCTCGCGGAGGCCGACGTCAACCTGTCCTGCCCGGCCGACGTGCCGCACGACGACGCGGAGCGCATCAAGCAGCTGGCCGTGGCCGCGTTCGAGGCCGCGAGCTGCGAGGGTCTGGCCCGGGTCGACTTCTTCTACACCGACTCCGGGGAGATCATCCTCAACGAGATCAACACGATGCCGGGGTTCACGCCGCACTCGATGTACCCGCAGATGTGGGCGGCGACCGGGCTGGCCTATCGCGACCTCATCACCGAACTCATCGAGCTCGCCCGGCACCGTCGGGTCGGGTTGCGCTGAGCCGGGTTGCGTTGAGGCTCAGCGGCATCGGCGTCCGGTGGCCGGCAGGGTGCGGGCCGCGGGCGTGAAGGCGCCGAGCACGAGCGGCTCGGGGGAGTAGGCGTTCGGTACGAGCACCTGCAGCGCGGGATCGCGGCCGTACGTCGTGAACCGCTGCCCGTCGGAGAGTTGCTCGACGACCCAGTCGACGTCGTCGACCCCGATGCACTCCAACGTCGTCGGAGGCGGTGCCGGTACCCCGCAGCGCGCGATGATCGCCGGGTCGCCCCAGGCGGCCGAGGCGGGCGAGTCGGGCGTCACGTCGACGCGTTCGTGCCCCGCCACCTGCTGCGGCCACCCCATGCTGGGGCAGGGTGGCCTGGTCGCGAGCGGCGGCACGGCGACCTCGACGGCGCTGCACCCCGTCAGCCCGGGCACCGCGAGCAGACCGACCAACGCGATCGTGCCGCGGCGAGCGGCGAGCGGCCACTTCCGGCGCCTCACGGGTTGGTGATCGTGCACGTCAGCGTGCGGGTGATGCCCTCGATCGCCTGGATCCGTTCGAGCACGACCTCGGCGAGCGCCTCGAGACTGTCGGCGCCCACGCGCACGATGATGTCGTACGGGCCGGTGACCTCACTGGTCGAGATCACCCCCGCCAGCGCGGCGATCGCCGCGGCCACCTGGTGGGAGCGACCGACCTCGGTCTGGATGAGCACGTAGGCCTGCACCATGAGCGGATCCTCTCCTTTGCGCGCGCCCGGAATCACCGTGGCGGTCTAGCCTGCCGGAAGGATCATCATGCAAGTCCACCGCCCCGCAGCCACAAGAAGGTCGATCTCGTGCCCGAGAACCTCCCGCCCGCCGACGACACGACCGGCCGCACGCTCGCCGATATCGGAGAAGACCGGCTCCTGGAGCTGATTTTTCCGCTCATGCCGGTGCCGGAGGACGTCGAACTGGGGCCCGGTGACGATGCCGCGGTGCTCGCCGCGCCGGGGCGCACCGTGCTGACGACCGACACGATGGTGCTCGGCCAGGACTGGCGGCCGCAGTGGTCGTCGCCGCAGGACGTCGGGGCCAAGTGTGTCGCGCAGAACCTCGCCGACGTCGCGGCGATGGGCGCCACGCCGACCGGGCTGCTCGTCACGCTCGTCGCGGCCCCGTCGACGCCGCTGGACTGGGTGGTCGGGTTCGCCGAGGGCATCGGTCAGGCCGCGGCAGACGCCGGCACCGGCGTGCTCGGCGGCGACCTGTCGTCGGCCGGGGAGGGAGTGGTCGCGGTCAGCATCGTCGCGGTCGGCGACCTCGGCGATCGAGCTCCGGTGACCCGCTCCGGCGCCCGGCCCGGCGATGTCGTCGCCGTGGCCGGATCGCTCGGACGAGCCGCCGCGGGGCTGCACCTCCTCCTCACCGACCAGTGGCAGGACGCCACCCCGGAGGCGCGGGACTTGCTGGACGCCCAACGCCGTCCGGAACCTTTGCTGGCGTGCGGGCCGCAGGCCGCGGACGCCGGAGCCAGCGCGATGATCGACCTGTCGGACGGCCTCGTGCGCGACGCCGGCCGGGTGGCGCGGGCCAGCGACGTCGTCATCGCCCTCGACTCGGCTGCCCTGGCCCGGGATCTGGACGCCCTGCGACCGCACGTCGGCGACGAGGCGGCGTTGGACGCCGTGCTCGGTGGCGGCGAGGAACACTCGCTGCTCGCGTGCTTCCCGCCCTACGTGCCGCTGCCGCCGCCGTGGCGGATCATCGGCCAGGTCGAGTCGGTGTCGGGGGCGGGCGGGTCGCCGGCCGACGCGCAGGGGGATGCGGGGCCCCGGGTGCTGGTCGATGGCAGGGCGCCGCACTCCCTG
Organism: Piscicoccus intestinalis; assembly: GCA_039812445.1. GTDB lineage: Bacteria > Actinomycetota > Actinomycetes > Actinomycetales > Dermatophilaceae > Kineosphaera > Kineosphaera intestinalis_A. The sequence goes on from JBDIAM010000015.1 coordinate 18,805, forward strand.
GGGTGGGACCACTTCGGCGGCTGACCGCCGCTGGTGATTGGGGCGATTGTGGCAAGCAGTCGCGACAAGTGTTGTGGTGCACGGGCACGACAAAGAGCCGCCCGGCTACGCCGGACGGCTCGTCTGCCGGTGCGCTCAGCTCAGCGCTGGACCTTGCCCGCCTTGAGGCAGGAGGTGCACACGTTGAGGCGCTTCGGCGTCTTGCCGGCGGCCCCGACCTTCGCGCGGACGCGCTGGATGTTCGGCGTCCAGCGGCGGTTGGTGCGCCGGTGCGAGTGCGAGATGTTGTGACCGAAGGTCGGCCCCTTGCCGCAGACGTCGCAGTTGGCAGCCACGGAGTACTCCTGAGAACGAAATGAACAATGTGGGTCGGACTGCTGGGCGATCGAAGGCGCGTCGGCGGATGAGCACGCAGCAGGAACTGGTCAAGAGTAGCCGAGGCGGGCGCGGGAGCCCAAATGCGGCGGTCGGCGACGGCGTTCCGGCGGCGACGCGACGGCGACCTGTAAGCGACGTGGCGGCCGCGTGACGGCGACGCGGGGGCGACGCGACAGCGAGGCGGCGGCGACGTGACAGCGAGGCGGCGGCGACGCGACACGGACGTGTCTCGTGTCCTGTCGGTGGCCGATGTGAGGATATGCGGTGTGAACGACGACCGGCCGCGCGTTCCCCTGCCGCCGGCCACGGGTGGGTCCGACGAGGCCGCCGACCCGGGCCGGGCATCGTCGCGCCCTGCTCCGGGAGGTGTCCCGGTCGAGGGGATGCCCACCGACTCCGCCGAAACTGCCACCGAGGCGACTCCCGAGATCTCTCCCGAAGCCGCCACCGCAGCCCCCACCGAAGCCGCCACGGCAGCCCCCACTGAAGTCGTCGCCGAGAGCTCCGCCGAGGGCGCCGAGCTGGAGGTGCTCGACCCGGGGGCCCTGCGCCGCTGGGCCTTCCGGGCCCGCGCCGCGCTCGCCGCCCACCGGCCCCGCATCGACGCGCTCAACGTGTACCCCGTGCCCGACGGAGACACCGGCACCAACATGCTGCACACCCTGTCGGGCACCCTGCGAGGCCTGCGCGCGCACCCCCCGGAGACCGACTCCCGCGCAGAACGCCCCGCGACCACCCCGCCCGCGGCAGCTGCTGAGGCCGCCGACCCCAGCGCCGAATCCACTGTCGGTTCCACTGCCGACTCCGCTGCCGAGGCCGCCGCAGGCTCAGGGGCCGAGGCCGGCGCCCCGGAGGGCACGGGCTCCGCGCGGTCGGTGCGTCGCGGGGTGAACGTGTTCCCGGAGCGGTGGCGGCGCTCGGAGCCGCCGCGGTCGGAGACGACGTGGGAGGCGCTGACGCACTCGACAGTCGTGGCGGCGCGCGGCAATTCCGGCGCGATCCTGTCGGAGCTCATCCGCGGCCTCACGCAGACGATGGCGAGCGCCCGCGGCCGGGTCGACGGGCCCGCGCTGGCGACGGCGCTGCGGGTGGCCAGCGAGCGGGCCTGGACGGCGGTCGGTCGGCCCGTCGAGGGCACCATGCTCTCTGTGGCGGAGGGCGCCGCCACGGCCGCCGATCGTGCCGCCGAGCAGGGTGGCCGGTTGTCCGACGTGTCCGAGGCCGCCGTCGAGGGAGCCCGCGAGGCCCTGGCCGCCACCCCCGAGCAGCTGCCGACCCTGAAACAGGCCGGAGTCGTCGACGCCGGAGGCGCCGGACTCGTCGTCATGCTCTCTGCGCTGCACGACGTCGTCACCGGTCGGGCCGCCGGCTCGCGCCGCGGCGCCCCGAGGGGCGAGCAGGGTGCCGTCGACGAAGGCGACCCGTACTCCGCCGACCCCGCCGACCCGGCCGTTGGGGAGGCAGACGCCCTCGCCGGAGTCGACCCGGCCACCTGCCAGGTCGAGCAGCCGGGGCACGTGGAGGTCACCTACGTGGCCGCCGGGCTCGACGACGCCGGGCGCGACCGGCTCCGGGTGTCGCTCGACGGTCTCGGTGACAGCGTCGTGCTCGCCGGGGCGGGGGAGTCGCTGTTCGTGCACGTCCACGTGCCCGCCGACCAGGTGCAGTCGGCCGTCGACGCCGCCGGTGAGGCAGGCGCGCGGGGTGTGCAGCGCGTCCGCACCGAGACGCTGCCCGACTCCGCCGCGCGGCCCCCTGCGCCGGTGGCGGCGCCGGTCGACGGCCCGATCAGCGTGCTCAGCGTCGGTGTACGCATGCTCACCCCGGGGCGGCACCTCGACTGCGCGGGCGACCTGCCGGACCGACTGCGCGCCGCGCTGACCGAGGCGACGCTCTCGCCGGTGCTCCTCGTCACCGACTGCGTCGACGTCGTGCGCGCCGAGGTCGAGGCGGCGGCCGCGGACGGCATCGACGTCGTGCTCGTCGCGGCCCCCGGCCCGGCGGCCGCGGTGGCAGCGCTCGCCGTCTACGACCCGCAGACGCCCGCCGCGCAGGTCGCCGAGGAGATGCGGGTCGCCGCCGCGGCCGTGCGCTCCGCGACGTTGCCCTCGGCCGGCGACGCCGCAGAGGCCGCCGACCAGGCGGGTGCCGGCGTGCCGGAGGCGGCGACGCGGCTCGTCGACGACCTCCTGGCCGCCGCGCAGGACGGGGCGGAGCCGGAGCTGCTCACGCTGCTGGCGCGAGCGGACGCGGCGGGGGCCGTGCAGGCCGTCACCGCCCATCTCGCCCGCACCCGCGAGGAGCTGCAGGTGCAGGTCTTGGAACTCACCGACTCCGACGGGCCCGTGCTCATCGCGGGGGTGGAATGACATGGTGACGCTGGCCACGCCGCTCGCCCACGCGCTGGAGGACAAGAAGCAGGCGCGGGCGCTGCTCGAACACCGCGGTCTGGAGACGATCGAAGACCTGCTCTGGTTTCTCCCGCGCCGCTACCTCGACCGCCGGGGCGGCGACACCGCGAAGTGGGAGGAGGGCAACTACGTCGTCGTCGTGGGCGAGGTGGGGTCGGTCAGGACACGCCCGATGCGCACCCGGCGCGGGTCGATCCTCAACGCCACCGTGCAGACCAGCACCGGCACCCTCGACCTGACGTTCTTCAAGCCGCACTGGCACGCGAAACGCCTCATCCCCGGGGCAGTCGGCCTGTTCGCCGGGCGCGTCACCCGCTTCCAGGGCCGGTGGAACCTGACCCACCCGAGCTACGAGCTGATCCCCCAGGAGGAGGTCGACCCCCGCGGCCCCCGGCACCGCGACGACGGCCTCGACGAGGAGGCCATGGGGCTCGCGATGCGGTCGCTGTATCCCGTGTACCTCGAGGTCAAGGGCGTCGACAGCTGGACCGTGAACAACCTCGTCGAGTTGCTGCTGCCGTCGCTGGAGGACACCCCCGACCCGGTGCCGCCGCAGATCCTGCGCGATCGGGGGATGCCCGGCCTCATCGAAGCGATGCGCTGCGTGCACCTGCCCGAGGATGTCGGCGAGGTCGCCCGGGGCAAGCGCCGGTTGAAGTACGACGAGGCGTTCGTCATGCAACTCGTCCTGGGCATGCGCCGCCGCGAGCAGCAGGGCGCGCCCGCGGTGCCGCGAACCCCCACGGCCGGGGGGCTGTTGGAGGCCTTCGACGCGCGGCTGCCGTTCGAGCTGACCGCCGGGCAGCGCGCCGTCGGCGAGGAGATCGCGGCCGATCTTGCCCGCCCGCACCCCATGCACCGGCTCCTGCAGGGCGAGGTCGGCTCGGGCAAGACCGTCGTCGCGCTGCGGGCGATGCTCGCCGTCATCGACACCGGCGGGCAGGCCGCCCTGCTGGCCCCGACCGAGGTGCTGGCCGCGCAGCACCACCGTTCGATCAGCGCGCTGCTCGGCGACCTCGCCGAGGGCGGCCTGCTCGGCGGCACGAACGACCTCGAACACGGCACCCGCGTCGCGTTGCTCACCGGGAGCCAGAGCGCCGCCGCCCGCAAGCAGGCGCTGCTCGCCGCCGCCTCCGGGCAGGCCGGCATCGTCATCGGCACCCACGCCCTCATCCAGAAGCACGTGCAGCTCGCCGACCTCGGCCTCGTCGTCGTCGACGAGCAGCACCGCTTCGGCGTGGAGCAGCGTGACGCCCTGCGCGGCAAGGCCAAGCAGGCGCCGCACGTGCTCGTCATGACCGCCACGCCGATCCCGCGCACGGTCGCGATGACCGTGTTCGGCGACATGGACACCTCCGTGCTCACCCAGCTGCCGCCCGGGCGCAGCCCGATCACCTCCCACGTCGTCGCCAACGAGCGCTGGTACGACCGCGCCTGGGGCAGGGTCGCCGAGGAGGTCGCCGCCGGTCACCAGGCCTACGTCGTGTGCCCTCGCATCGGCGAGGACGACGAGGCCGACGGCGGCCCCGAGGTCGACGACGAACTCGCCGGCCCGCCTCCGCGCGGCGTGCACGAGGTGATCGAGGAGCTGCGGGCCCGTCCGGAGCTGGCGAGCTGCCGCATCGAGATGGTGCACGGCCGGCTGTCCGCCGACGAGAAGGAGGCGGTGATGGCGGCCTTCGTGGCCGGCGACATCGACGTGCTGGTCTCCACGACCGTCATCGAGGTCGGCGTCGACGTGCCGAACGCCACCGTCATGGTCGTGCTCGACGCCGACCGGTTCGGCGTGTCCCAGCTGCACCAGCTGCGCGGGCGCGTCGGCCGGGGCAGCGCGCCGGGGCTGTGCCTGCTCGCCGTCCAGGGCGCCGACCGTCTCCCGGCCCCGCTGCCGCCGGGCAGCCCGGGCGCCCCGCCACCGCCGCCGGAGCCCGTGCAGCGCGCCGTCGAACGGCTGCAGGCGGTGGCGGCGACGACCGACGGGTTCGAGCTCTCCCGGCTCGACCTGCAGAACCGGCGCGAGGGCGACATCCTCGGCGCCCGCCAGAGCGGCGGCACGTCGCTGCGGCTGCTCTCGCTGCGCGGGCGCGACGACGAGGAGATCATCGACCACGCCCGCGAGGACGCCGCGGCGCTGCTCGACGCCGACCCGCAGCTGTCCGACCACCCCCGGCTCGCGCACCTGGTGGCCTCGCTCATCGACGACGAGCAGGCCGCGTTCCTGGAGCGCGGATGACCCGGATCATCGCCGGGGTCGCCGGTGGGCTGCGCCTGGCCACGCCCGCCGGCGCCGGCACCCGCCCCACGAGCGATCGGGTGCGCGAGGCCCTGTTCTCCCGCCTGGACCACCTCGACGCCATCTCCGGCGCGCGGGTGCTCGACCTGTACGCCGGCTCCGGCGCCCTCGGGCTCGAGGCGCTGAGCCGCGGCGCCGCCAACGTCGTACTCGTCGAATCCGCACGCCGCGCAGCCGATCTCGCGCGCCGCAACGGCCGGCTCGTGGAGCGCGCCACCGGCGGCTCGGACGGCGGTGCGACCCGCCGCGTGCAGGTGCGCGCCGAGCCCGTGCTGCGCTACCTCGACGGCACCCCGAGCCCCGTCGACCTGGCCTTCCTCGACCCGCCCTACGACCTGTCCGAGACCGAACTCGCGCGGGCGCTCGCGGCCCTGGCACCGCACCTGAACCCCGGCGCGCTCGTCGTCGTGGAGCGATCGACCCGCTCCCCGGAGCCGGGTTGGCCCGCCGGCGGCGCCGCCGGGCTGCGGCGCAGCGACGCGCGCCGCTACGGCGAAACCTGCGTCTGGTTCGCCGAATCACCTTGAGAATGCGCTGAATCCCGCTCCCAACAGGTCGTGCTCGTCCACGGATCGGACGCCGTGGTCACACCATGGTCACGAGGGTGAGGCGAACCTACCGAGTGAGGCGAACCGGCCCCTACTCTCGACAGCGTGAGTCGGTCGACGCGGGCCAAGTGGTGGCATGCGGCGGGCTGGAGCGCCATCGCTCTGCTCGTCACGGCCCAGCTGGTCGTCTCCGACCTGGCCGTGCTGGCCGCACCGATCTTCGTGTTGTGCCTGCTCTGCGCGTATCTGACGTCGCCGCTGGCGGCGCGCACGTCGACCGGCCACTGGCAGGCGCTGCAGCGCCACGTGCGCCACTCCACCGTCGTCGTCTACTGGCGTCCCGGCTGCGTCTACTGCCTGCGGCTGCGGCTGGCCCTGCGGCGAGCCCGGGTCACCGGCACCGTCGACTGGGTCGACATCTGGGACGACCCGGAGGGCGCCGCCTACGTGCGCGACCTCAACGACGGCTCGGAGACCGTGCCGACCGTGATCTTTCCCGACGGCTCGGCCCGCACCAACCCCGACCCGGCGAGCGTCGTCGCGGCGGCCCGCTCGCTCGGCGCGGGGCTGGCGGAGCCGGACGAGACCGGCTCCGAGTCCGACGCAGCGGCCGACGCAGAGTCCGACGCAAAGTCCGACGCAGCGGCCGGCGCGCGCGGCCGGGAGGTCGACGCGATCGGAGAATCCGGTGCCGGCGAGCGACCCGGCCGGGCCCGTCGCCACGCGCCGGGAGCCGGCGCCGCGCCGCGCACCCCCGACGCGGAGCGAGCACCCCGCACGCCGCGGCACGCGCGCAGCCACGGCCGCTGAAGCCCGTAGCCACCGGCGCTGACCACCCCCGCGCTGACCGCCCCCGCGCTGACCGCCCCCGCGCTGACCGCGCCTGGCGAGGGCGCCGAGCCCGCTACTGCGCCAGCCGTTCCTGCAGCCGCGCGAGGACCCGTTCGGGCACCAGACCGGAGATGTCGCCGCCGAACCGGGCGACCTCCTTCATGAGGGAGCTGGAGACCTCGCTCAGCCCCGGCTCCCCGGG